>JAEWAA010000397.1 GCA_023391955.1 Bacillota bacterium
GAACAACCCGCCTGCCAGAGAAGCCCCCCAGCCCAACCAACTGACGGCTCCGGAGGTGCCTTTGCTCACCTGGTTGCCTGTTAAAATGGAACGGGGAAGCTGCTTGCTTAACCCCCCGATTTCGGTAGCCCATGTATCCGCAGTTACGGCGGACATCACACCGAGATAAGCTGCCGGCCATACCCACATATCCGGTCTCCATGCGGCCAGTAAACATAGAAGCGCCCCAATCCCGCCGTTGGCAAAAACCTGGCCCGCATCACGCCGGCCGGATTTTTCATACTTCCTCTCCGCTTGCTCCTTCTTATGCTTTTTCCACTTGGTTAAGGCCGATGAGGATATAAAGAAGCCGATCATCAGTCCGAACCAAGGCAAACTTCCAAGAGCATACAGCACTGTGCCGACTCCTATAGCTGCTGCAGCACCGGTTAGTGACAGGGATCTTTTCCAATAAGCTGCTGATGCTATCAGCAGGCTGCCCGCCAATCCCAATAGCCAACTCATGACTTATTCCCTTCAGGCGCATGTTCTAATTGCCTGTCAAAAAGAAAGCTATTGATGTAGGCCGCCAATTCCCGTGTGTACGCTTTGGGAATTGTATATTCCTGTGTCCGTGAGGAGTAGCCCGTTACCTGCAAGCCTGTCCGTTTAGCCAGCATTTTGGCCCGGAGCATATGAAAATCATTCGTAACTACTGTAATAGAAGCTGTAGCCGGATCCACTCCCTGCTGCTTCAGAGCCTCCTTGCTGAACCGCATATTTTCGGCTGTATCTGTGGAGCGGGCCTCGAGAATAAGTCGGCTTTCCGGTATGCCGCGGGCTACCAGGTAACGCTTCATAGCCTCCGCCTCAGACAAATCTTCTCCAGGACCTTGGCCGCCGGATAAGACAGCACGGGCTTCCGGATACCGGTTCAGATAGTCCAAACCCCGGTCCAGCCGGTTTTTGAGGGACAACGAAACGGTTTCTCCTCTGACCCGAGCACCCAGAATAAGTAGGTAGTCTGACTTCTCCGGTTCGGTGTTCCGTCCGGTGGTCCAAATGGCTATAAGCAAAACAGCGCAGGCCAACCCACCTAATACCACAGCAGATTGGACAACACGAAGGAGGATCAGAGCTTTGCCCCTGAGTTTGCGGTTCCGCCAACGGAAAATCCAATATCCCACACCTGCCATAAGGAGCCCGGCAATAACCTGAAGCATATTCCAAATATCCCGTTCCCAGCCTCTGGAGAATCCCATCAGGTAGTAGAGACTATGAGACAAACCCGCAATAACAATGAGCAGACCGAAAGCACCAAGAATTCCGGCTCTGCGGTTTTCGAACTTCATAACAACTGTTCCCCCGTTTTAGAAAGACATAGATTTTATTAACGAAATTAATCCTTAATCCCATAAAATAAAACAAGAATACCCGCTTAATACTCTCACCTAACCAGTATAGAAAAACCTGGCGGACTAGGCAACCATATCCCATTCCGCGAGAAAAAAAGGACGGCAGCGACAAACCGCTGCACATCCCTTTTATGGCGACGAAATACTCTTAATACACAACCTCCGGGCAGGTCCGGTCCAACAATCCCTTTAAATAAGCGCTGACAAGCCCGTAATTGGTAAAGGGCACACGCTGGGCCTCGGATTTCGCCATCCGTGCCATCAGCTGCTTGCGGCTGAAGGAGCATGCGTTGCAGTGGAGAATCATTTTGTATGGAGTCAAGTCAGCCGGAAAATCCAGTCCCGAAACCACGTCAATCAATAAAGCCCCTCCCGCCTTCCGGTGCAGCTGCTCCGGCAGCAGGCTTCGTGAAGTCTCCCCTTGGGTTTCATGGACTTTACAGGCCTCGGCAATCAGAACCCGGTCCCCGGGCCTCAGTGAGTCTACAGCCTTGGCTCCGTCGATCAGCATCTGCAGATTTCCCTTCTGCCTGGCCAGCAAAAGGGAAAAGGTTGTAACCGTGCTGGAGGGCGGTGCAGCCGCGCAGACGGCCTCAAGCAGCTCAGGGTCGGTAATAATGAGCTCTGGCGCCTTGTTCAGATAGGCCAGTGTGGGTACCAGCTCCGCCTCTGTCACACTGAGGGAAGCGGCACCTTGATCAAGGATATCCCGGATGATCTGGCTGTGGATATTCGGCAGCCTGAAGCGGGGCGCCTTCATCTCATCCTCCGTTACCAGCAGCACCAGATCCCGCGGCTTAACCAAATCACCTACGATGGTATCCCGTTCAAACTCAAGAGGAGCCGTCCGCCGGATGGATTGCCTGACCCGGTTAATATTCACCCGGTTGGAAGCGCTGATTTTGACCAGCGGAATTTCATCAAATTGCACCCGGATAGGCTCGGCATCCACGTAGCGGTCATCAATCCGGTTGATGATGCCCAATACAGGGATATGACGGTTGGCCAATTCCTTGTACCACCGCTTCTCAAGCGTGTAATCTTCATTGGTATCCATGAACATCAGGAGGGCCAAATCCGTCTGGTCCATGACCTCCAGCAGCTTCCGGCTGCGGATTCCCCCCACCTCGGTATGCTCATTATCCTCGAAGCCGGCAGTATCGATGAGTACAACGGGACCTACAGGGTCAAGCTCCATCGGATAAAACAAAGGTTCCTGGGTCGTGCCCGGAGAATCGGCAACTGCAGAAGCACTCGCTCCTGCAAGCGCATTCAATAATGTGGACTTGCCGATATTCTTCCGACCAAACAGGGCAACATGCAGCCGATTGCCTGAGGTTGTTTTACTCATCACTCTCACTCCTCCACTGGGATAAAATCAGCATACATACGACAGATATCGTGAATGTTTTCACATTCAGGAGTGCAAAAATCTGAAGTTTATTGTAAACGGGGCCATTGCGTATATGCAGCCAACCGCCCCGTATACCATTTCCGGTTATCCTAAAATCTCAAATCCCGTTCTCCCGCCTCAATGCGCTCCATCCGGGATACAGCCGCTTTTCTGGCAGCTTCCTTGGGGATGCCCTTCAGGCTTTCTTCAATAACACGATTACCCAGCAGCTTGGCTTCTTCATCGCCGTAATCCAGCAGGAATTCCTTAAAGGTTAACAAGGCATTCGGTTCACAGACGTTCTGGATCTGGCCGGATTTGGCCAAACGCATAAACCGGTCACCGGTCCGCCCCTCTCTGTAGCAGGCTGTGCAATAGCTGGGCAGATAGCCGCCTTCGCAGAGGCTCTTGACAATTTCCATAGGCGAGCGGTGATCGCCGATTTCGAACTGAGGCTTCTCGTCCTGGTTATGCAGCCGGTATTCCTCCACATAACCGCCCACTCCCGTACAGGAGCCGGCACTGATTTGGGACACGCCCAAAGCCAAAACCTCATCCCGAAAGCCCGATTCCTCTCTGGTGGAAAGAATCATGCCTGCGTAAGGCACTGCGAGCCGGAGAACTGCTACAATCTGCTTAAACTCTTCATCCGTTACCAGATGGGGATACGTCTCCAGATTGACCCCTTCCGCTGCACGCATTCTCGGCACTGATACGGTATGCGGCCCAACACCGAAGGATTCCTCCAAGTGCTCGGCATGCATCAGCATAGCGATGGTTTCATATTTATAGTCATACAGCCCGTACAGAACACCTACACCCACATCATCAATCCCGCCCTGCATTGCACGGTGCATCGCGGTCGTATGCCAGTTGTAGTCATGTTTAGGTCCTTGGGGATGGTGTTTTTCGTAGGTTGGTTTATGATACGATTCCTGGAATAGAATGTAGGTGCCGATTTCGGCATCCCGCAGCTTCTCGTAATCCTCCACCGTAGTGGCGGCAATATTCACATTGATTCTGCGGATGCTTCCATTGTTGACCTTAACAGAATAGATTTTGCGTATACACTCCAGAATGTACTCCATGGAGCAATTCTTCGGGTCCTCCCCTACTTCGAGGGCAATCCGCTTATGACCCAAGGACTGGAGCACTTCAACTTCCTTCTCCAATTCCTCCATGGTCAGCTTGCGCCGCTTGAAGTCGGTGTTGGAATGTTTGTAGCCGCAATAATCACAGTTATTGACACAATAATTGCTTACATACAACGGTGCAAAAATAACGATGCGCTTGCCGTAAATTTTTTCTTTGATTTCCTTGGCCGCCGCAAAAATACGGCTCCAGATCCCTTCATCCCGCACATGCAGCAGCACAGCCGCTTCCTGGTGGGTTAATCCTGTACAGCTCCTCGCTTTGTCCAACAGTCCGTTAATGTAGGTATTGTCGGCCGCCAGTGCCTTTCCCTTCTCGATGGCATCCACAATCTCATGATCCCGGATGACCTCATCCGCATGAAAAACCCGCAATTCTTCCGTTTTTACCTCTTCCATGGTAAACCCCTCCCGTCTATAAAGAAACACTCCGCTGACAATGGACAACTTCTAACGTTTATTCATAACCGACTTAACATTGATGCCTTCAATTTTGCCCAGCTTGCCGGTTAATGAACTGATTTCGTCTGATGTCGCATCCACAACAAGGGTGATGACGGCGGAAATACCGCGTTCTTTATAGGGAAGGCCCATTCTGCCGATTATGACGTCCATGCTGTCATGCAGAATCGCATTGACCTTGGCTACCCCATCAAATTCCTGAACAATGATATTTATGACACCGATTCTCTTGCTCATGCAAGAAACTCCCCCTCATGCTTAGACTCATCCTTGCAATTAGGTGTAGAATTATCCGCCGGCCCCGGAAACCTCCAGGACCGGCCGATGGTTCGTTCATGATCTTAATGCTTAGCCCGCTTCACATAATGAGTGTGCAGCAGCTCATGGGCAATATGTCCGTTGGGTTTGCCCAGGAACTCGGAATACAGCATTTGGATGTACGGATTCTTATGGGACTTGCGGAATTGCAGGGATTGATCCTCTTCATAAATGGCCTTGGCCCGCTCCTGCTTCACATTAACAGCCGTTTGGGTCTTGGCATTCACGATATGCTGTCCGCCGCCGGTGACACATCCGCCGGGGCAAGC
>JAEWAA010000423.1 GCA_023391955.1 Bacillota bacterium
CCCATGCCCTCCTTTGTCATACCTCCAGTATACCAACATACACAGGACAATGATGTAAAATATGTTTTTATTTATGGAATATCCGCATTTTCTTGCGTGTTTTATCCACATTTAATAGACACACTCCCATGGTCCGTTAGGGACCCACCGCGCCTTGTCCGGCGGCATAGGTTTGGCGGGTTGGGCATAAGCGGCTTGAGCATAGGCGGAATAGGCATAGGTGGGATGGGAGGAGGCAGCGGGATGGATTAGCCGGCATGAGCAAACGGGTTCGCCGCAACAAAAAAACCGTCAGAGAGACATTCCCCTGACGGTTGAGCCGGTGTAACACTATTCGTCTTCTCGCTGGAAACCTAGGAAAATCCGCTGCTGGTGCTGCTTGTCCGAGATAGAAACCCTTTCGCTTCCCTCGGCCACCTCACCGGCTATTCTAACACTAACCCCGCAACTTTTCCGCTCACTTCACCTGCTCCTTCGGCCTCTTCACCTGCTCCTAGGGTTACTCCACCTGCTCCTTCGGCCTCTTCCTCAGCTCCTCGAGCTCTGCCCGCTTCGCCGGTATACCCGTTCCGATCGGGCATCTCCCCGCCCGGTCCGGTGTATGACACTGGCCCCAGGGTTGTGATGCTGCCGCCCACATTGGCGCATTCCACATGGCCCATAGCGCTGACGCTGCCGCCCACTTCGGCGCAGGTTATATTGCGTCCGGCCCCCGCATCACCGCCTACGTTGCCGCATCGGACATCCTGGCCGGCGGTCACACTGCCGTCCACATCCGAGCACTGCACATCGCGCCCTGCTCCAGCATCCCCCTGCACGTCGAAGCACAATACATCCCGTCCGGCGTTAGCCCCGCCGCCCACTTCGCCGCACCGGATATCCTGGCCCGCATGAACATTGCCCTCCACATTGCCGCACTCTACGGAAACCCGGCTTTCCACATTCAGCGCCGCTCCTTCATAACGGAACACCATCTTGGGTGCCTCCGCATCATCGGATTGAAGCAGCGTCCGCCCTTTGTACAGCACCACCCGGAGGTTGCCGTCGTCCTGCCAAGGAAGCTCCTGCGTCTCCGTTGCAGCAGTACCAGCCCCTACCGTTTGATGCGACCGCTCCTTCTCTACCGGCTCCGGTTTTTCTAACCCGAACAGACGGTCCACCGATACCTGAAAAATCTCCGCCAAACGGGGCAGCAGCTGGATGTCCGGCCTGGACTGGAAATTCTCCCACTTGCTCACCGCCTGAAATGTCAGACCCAACCGGTCGGCCAAGGCCTCCTGAGTCAACCCCGACTGCTTGCGGAGATTGCAAATATTCTGCGCCAAATTCTGAAGATGTCCTGTCTCACCCACATGGACTCCTCCTTCCAAAAGATACAGTCATTATAGCCTGCACAACCCGGGCGGCGTAATAACCTGTCCGTTGAGAATGATGGACTGGACTCAACCATAAGTTGAATGTCCTTATTTGCTTATCTGCGCCCCTCTACCGCTCCCTCACTCCGCTACTCCCTGCCCCTCCAGCAAAGCCTGCAGCCGTGCTCCGTGTTTCTCAACCTGCCCAAGGCGGGCAGCCGTATCGGGAATTTGCCGCAGCAGCATGGAAGCATCATCCACTCCATCCCGGTACCGGCCGAGAAAATGCAGGAACACATCCATGCTGCGCAGCTGCATAAGCTCCGGAATGGCATGGCGCTCCGCCGCCGAAAGCGGGCGCTCCTCGGCAAAACCCCGCCAGAATGCCTCCAGGCTAACCCATGCCCGAGCTTCCGCCTGCGCATCCGCACCGGCCTCCGGCAGCAGTCCCCACAGACAAACAGCAGGCTCCATGGCCTTCAGGTCCCGGGTGACAAACTCAAAATCCAACAGCGCAGCGATCTCTCCTGACGGGGTCACCAGCGCATTGGAGGCATTCAAATCCCCATGAATCAGCTGGTGCGGCAAAAGGGCCAGCTTGTCCAATACGGGAGTTATCCTCCCCAATTGGCTACCCAGCACATCAAGCGCTTCCATACAGCCGGCAAACTCACCCGCAGGCTCCCCGCAAAACCGGAATACCTCATCCAGCGGGCAGGAGGGGTGAGCCGATGCCAAGGCGTAATAAGGCGGATATGCTGGCAGCTCTAGCCCTGCTTCCCGCCCGGTCTCCTGCCGCTCCACCCGCTCCAGTGCCTCTGACAACCTGCCTGCCGCCCTGCCGAAGGCCTCTGCCTGCGCAGGCAGGCCAAAATCCGGCGCCACCCCGTCCAAATACCGGAACATGGCGGCCAGCTTGCCGTTCCCCAACCTGATAAGACCCGCCCCTGCCGCTCCCTTCTCAGGCTGTGGGACCCCAAACGGCAGCCCTGGCGTAAGCCGCCCCAATGCCATCAAGAGCTGGTGCTCGAAGGCCGCCTTTTCCCATTCCTCATGGGTATTGTATAACCGGAGAATAAAGGCCTTGCCTGCATTGGTCAGATGCCTGGTCGTATTGTTGGTTCCTCCGCCGCATGCCTCAAGACAGTAATCTGCCGAACCGCAGAAACGCAGCGCCGCCTCATGCGCCAACGCATCCTCGTTAGAATGTTCCAATATTATTTCCCCCTTACATAAAGGTAAGCAAGGCAACCTTTTTTCAGTCCTTTTCCTGCCATTCCCTTTTGTTTATAATAGCCTCGTACCCCATTAATCTGCAATCCATGAGTATGATCCAACAGAAGATGCTGACGAAGCCGGTTTTTTGGACAGGCCACCACCAAGTGGCAACCAAACTCGAAACGTTTAGGAGGATACTTACATGAGCTATCAAGCGGCAACGGAACGGTACGGCTCGATGAAATACAACCGCTGCGGGCGCTCCGGCCTGAAGCTGCCCGCCATTTCCCTGGGGCTGTGGCATAACTTCGGCGGTGTGGACACCTTTGAGAACGGACGGGCGATGATCCGCAGAGCCTTTGACCTGGGCATCACCCATTTTGACCTGGCCAACAATTACGGACCGCCTCCGGGCTCAGCAGAGCTGATGTTCGGGCAGCTGCTGAAGACGGATCTCGCCCCTTACCGGGATGAGCTGATTATCTCCACCAAGGCCGGCTACCACATGTGGGAAGGTCCTTACGGCGACTGGGGCTCCCGCAAATATCTCCTGTCCAGCTTGGACCAAAGCTTGAAGCGGATGGGCCTGGACTACGTGGATATTTTCTATTCCCACCGTCCCGATCCCGAAACCCCCATTGAGGAAACCATGATGGCCCTGGACCATGCTGTCCGTTCGGGCAAGGCGCTGTATGTGGGCATCTCCAACTACAGTGCGGAGCAAACTGCCGTGGCCGCCAAGGTGTTGAAGGAGCTGGGCACCCCGCTTTTGATCCACCAGCCTAAATATTCCATGCTGAACCGCTGGATCGAGAACGGTCTCCAGGATGTCCTGGAGGAAAATGGTGTAGGCAGCATCGCTTTCTGTCCGCTTGCCCAGGGACTGCTTACCAATAAATATGTGGCCGGGATTCCTACCGACTCCCGTGCCGCCCGCAACGGCTTCCTGAAGGAGCGGGACATTACCGAAGAAACCATCACCAAGGTGACCAAGCTGATCCAGGTGGCGGAAGCCCGGGGACAATCCCTTGCCCAAATGGCCCTGGTCTGGGCGCTCCGCGGCGGCAGACTCACCTCCGCTCTTATCGGCGCCAGCCGCGTCAGCCAGATTGAGGAGAATGTGGCGGCCCTGTCCAACCCGGATTTTAGCCAAGAGGAGCTTGACCTGATTGAGGAAATTCTGAAATAAAAGGCGGAACCTCCGCCGCAAGCATCAAAAACACCGCCTTTAGCCGCAAGGGAAACCTTCCCCCGGAAAAGACGGTGTTTTTTTTCACTAACACTGTTATTTCTCCTTGCCATTCATAGGCAGACTGGAGCCGGACTGCTCCTTCAGCTGGGGCAGGGACACGCTGGGAGGCAGCGCCGACGACCCGCCAACAGGATTGCCCTTGTTGTCCATATAGTACATGGGAGTTCCGCCTACCACCAGCACGTAGGTC
>JAEWAA010000493.1 GCA_023391955.1 Bacillota bacterium
GGGTAGGCTCCTCTCCAACGGTGCATGGATGTGTGTATATCAGAAGGTTATGAATAACGGTTGCGGCATTCGATGTAACTATTATAGTTACATCGAACTTCATGTGTCAAGCAAACTGGGATTGGAGGATACGGGGGACGGGTATTATTTCTAACGGAAGCCAGAGACGCTATTTGTGCTAAAACTGGTATTTTTATTTTCTAACGGCGGTCAGAGCCTTTATTCTTGGTTTGTGAGCTGTTTCGGAGTGGATTTGTGGAAAATAGCGGCGCCTGCTTCCGTTAGGATTTTGAAAGAGCTTTTTAGAGCCCAATAAGGGCTGAGGCTTCCGTTAGAAAATTTTGGTTGACGCTGTTAATGGTTTAGGTACTAATTGGTATTGTTCAGTATCGTGAAAATTTTATTCCGAGTATGCTCAAAATAATAATTGACTCTCACGTTACGTGATCCTTTAGAGTAAATGGTGAAGGGAGATGCAGAGGATGAAGGTAAAGGAAGTCGCCGAGCTGACGGGGGTCAGTGTGCGCACGCTGCACCACTATGATGAGATCGGGCTTTTGAAGCCGGAGGAAGTGACAGAATCCGGATACCGCATTTACTCGGGCGCCAATCTGGAAACTCTGCAGCAGATCCTGTTTTTTCGGGAGCTGGGGTTTTCCCTGACGAAGATCAGGGAGATTATCACGGATCCGGACTATGACCGCAACGAAGCGTTGACGCTTCAGCGGCGGATGCTCGTGGACCGACGCGGGCAGCTGGACCGGATGATCGCGGTGATCGACCAAACCATCCGACACCACAAAGGAGAGATTCGCATGACCGATAAAGAGAAGTTTGCAGGGTTTGATTTTAGCAAAGGCAATCCGTATGAGCAGGAAGCCCGGCAGCGCTGGGGAGACAAGGCTGTGGACAGCTCTAACGCCCGCCTGGGCGCCATGTCCAAGGAGGAGCAGGAGAAGCTGGGCCAAGAAATGAATGAGATTTACTTCAAGCTGGCCGACTTGCGTCACCTGTCCCCTGAATCGGATGAAGCCCAAGCCGCCATCCGGCTGTGGTGGGAATACCTTAACCGGATGGGCGGCTACTCACCTGAAGCGTTCAAAGGTCTGGGCGAGATGTATGTCTGTGACGAACGTTTCACCAAGAACATTGATAAGTTCGGTGAAGGGTTGGCCGTGTTCATGCGGGATGCCATGGCGGTATTCGCGGACCGGGCGGCTGCCGAATAAGAGAGCCTCTTGAAGGCGGCGGGGTAAAGCAAGCCACCGTATATTGAACCGCGGAGCATCTATAATGAGCCGCAGGCGCCTAGCGACTTGTGTAAGATCAAGTCCCTGGCTGCCTGCGGTTTTTTTTGGTTGTTAAGCTTAAAACAAATTTATCCAAGGAGTTTGCCGGGCCAGGTTCTGAGGAGAAATTTAACTTTTGAACCAGGGTCGGGAAGGGAAATCATTGGGGAATGTTGAAAAAAAGATGAGTGAATTTTATTGGACTGTCGATTCACAACGAGAAGCTGGCGAGGGCAGGCTTGCTTCCGATTGTGCAGCGGAATAAATGAAGGTTACGGGAGGAGAATGACAAATGAACCAAGAGGTTACCGACTTTATCGGGAAAGTCAAAGAATCGTGGCAAGCCGGTCTATGCCGAGAATTACGCCAAGTCGTCCACAGTGCCATTCCCGATGTTCAGGAACGCATACAATACAATAAGCCTCATTTCCTGAAGAACAAAAAGTATGCAGCAGTGATCTCGACCTCAAAGGATGCTGTTAGCTTCACGATTTTCAACGCAGCGGAGCTGGAGCTGCCCGAAGGAATGTTCGACGGCCCCCCGGAGCGGAAGACAATCAAGTTCGGTAGTGGTGAGCAGATTGATAGCGGAATGCTAACCGATTTGGTAAAACAAGCCTCCCGTACTCTCTAGCACGAAATCCGCCCAGCATCGGGGCGGTTTCTTTCCGATGTGTCGATTATTCCATTGATGATTTTTCAGTGGGTATGATCATGAATAGTTGGATCGTCCGAAATCTAGAGCTCACGCAAGAAAATGGAGAAAACAAAAACAGGTCTATTATGGTGGCATCTGACCATAATAGACCTGTTCAATATAACAAGCATATCAAGCTTACTGGAAATTGCTTAAAAATGTTGGCGCAGACTTTGCTCAGGTGTCGTCTTTTGCTATTTAAAAACTACCGTATTGCCATTTATACGTTAATTCCCTATCATCAGAATGGTATCGCTGTTTAAAGCTGTTAATAAGCCACTGATCATTTTTACAGGTAAGAATAAACTGAAAATCTAAAAGTCCTGTGTTTGTATAAAAGGTCACCACCACACCATTTTTTTTGTGTTCCACCTTGCTGGGAGTATTGCTCTTGACCCCTGCGAATTTTGGTGGGGAATTGATGCCGATATAATAGGTTCTGTCCTTTTTCGTCAAATAACGAAGATAAATTTTCTCCGCCTCCGCTTTATAATTTGCGAATAGAACAGATGTATCCTGGCTGGAGTCTTGCGTAAGAGGATAGTATTTTACCTGTAATTCATTGATCTGTTGGGTAAAATTTAATACCAAATCTATTAAATCTCTGTCATTCACGGTATTGGCCTCCCAGATGAGCAGGTTCAAATGAACTGACATTTTTTAACACTTAACGTAACACAGATCCAGTACGATTACAATTCTATAGTTTCAATAACTGTAGGGAAAGCTAGTGAATATTGACCTTATGAAAGTGTTAGTTTTATAATCGAACTATGTAAGTCCGGTAATAGCCGGATGCATCCACGATCGGATGCCTACCGTTTGGGGCCGCAGGCACCAGGCGACTTGTGAAAGATCAAGTCCCTGGTTGCCTGCGGTCTTTTTGCGTTCAGTTACTGAAAATCGAGGGAGGAATTGCTATGAACGAAGAACAGGTAAAAGCCATCTACGTATGCTCGTCTGTAGCTAAAGGAGAAGCTGATGCCCATTCCGATATTGACCTGCATCTGGTCTACCGGGAGCCGGGAAATTCATTTAAGATGTACGCTACCCTAGAGGAAGGAGTGGAGGTGGATTGGGTGTGGGAGCCGCTGGAGGATTACAGCCGGGTGGAAGAGATTTTGTCTCATTACGCCAAACCTCATAACCTGGCAAACGGCGTTATGCTTCTGCAGACTTGTAGCGGCTGATATGTCCAACAAAAGGAGCTTACACGATACGATGATTACAACCACCATCAAAGGTCTCGAGCTGCAGTTCCGGACGGAGGGCGGCCTGTTTTCGCCGCGGCGCATTGACAGGGGGACATTGGCTTTGCTGTCCGGTATTGAGTTTAACCCAGAGGACCGGGTTTGTGATTTGGGCTGCGGTTATGGGGTTGTCGGGATCACGGCGGCCAAGCTCATCGGCCCGGACCGCGTTCTGATGATCGACAATGACCCGGAGGCTGTGGCCTGCACCCGGGAGAATGCCCGGCTTAACGGAGTGCCGGATGCTGCTGTTATCGAGAGCGACGGCTTCAACGCCACCCGGGAGCCCCATTTTACCAAGATTATCTCGCATCCGCCTTACCATACCGACTTCTCGGTGCCCAAGCGGTTTATTGAGAAGGGCTTCAACCGGCTGGCCTTGGAGGGGCGGTTCTACATGGTGACCAAACGCAAGGAGTGGTATAAGCAGAAGCTGATCTCGATTTTCGGCGGGGTGAGCATCCGGGAGGTGGAGGGGTATTATGTTTTTATGGCGGTGAAAAAAAGCGGCACTTATGCCGGGGTCCGGGCAAGCTCCAGATGATTGTGCGGAAGGGAGCCCATCCGGTACAATCAATAATGAACGGCCGGTGGGAGACAACGCCGCGCCCCAAAAGGAGTGACCCTGATGCCGAACTACGGACCTGATCCGGACGCCATTTATCCCAATCCGCAGATTAAGCAGATTTGTTTCATCAAAAATGTCATTACCCGACCCAATATTATTGTGGGGGACTATAGCTACTACGACGACAAGGATGGGGCGGAGCGCTTCGAGGAGCGGGTGACCCACCATTACGAGTTTATCGGCGATAAGCTGGTGATCGGGCGGTTTTGCGCCATTGCCCGTGGTGTGGAGTTTGTTATGAACGGGGCCAACCACCGCATGGGATCAGTTACTACGTATCCCTTCAACATCATGGGCGGCGGCTGGGAAAAGGCCGTTCCCTCTCTGGAGGAGCTGCCCTACAAAGGCGACACGGTCATTGGCAATGACGTGTGGATCGGGCAGAATGCGGTGATTCTGCCGGGTGTGCACATTGGCGATGGCGCCATCATCGCGGCCAATGCAGTGGTGGCCACCAATGTGGCTCCTTACACTATCGTAGGCGGCAATCCGGCCCGGCTGATCCGCCGCCGCTTCGATGAGGAGCTGACGGAATATCTGCTGCAGCTGAAATGGTGGGATTGGCCGTCCGAGAAAATTTTCCGCCATCTGGATGTACTGTGCAGTGCCGATCTGGAGCAAATCCGCCGTATTGGGTAATGTAAGGTGATCAGAGCGCAATATGGAGCGAATAGCCCGCCTGGGCATACCGGGACGGGCTTTTTCTCTGTTTTACGCCCGGTATCCGCCTCTGCAAAAATGTCCAATTGCCGGTCCAATTCCCCAGCTTGTATAGTGGGGGACATAATGGAGGGGACTTCCCCTCCTTTTACAACGCAAAGTGATAAACAAGAATGGAGGAATGGCACAATGACAGCCTTGGCTTTTACACCGGTTTGGGAGGACGCGGAGGGCAGCTCGATTCTGGGGATGAACGGCGGCCTTCCCGAAAGCCCGGACGGCAGCCTGCTGGTGTATGCCCGGAAGCAGCACCTGGACAGGGCCGACGATCACCGGACAGAGATTTGGGTGTGCAACTACGATCTTACCGGCCACCGGAAGGTGTACGAGGTGATATGCGGCAACCATAACGGACCTTCGGCAACCTTTCTGAATAACGACTGGATTGTGTTCCGCGGGCAAAATGAACAGCTGTTCAGCTATTTCCTCATCTATGATATCCGCCGGGAGCAGGCGGTGTACGGTCCCATCATTGCCAAGGAAAGCCACCGCGGGGAAAACGGGCTGTATCCGTTCAGCATATCCGACCAATATGTGGGACAAAACCCGGCTTACC
The DNA here is from genome assembly GCA_023391955.1 of Bacillota bacterium. GTDB lineage: Bacteria > Bacillota > Bacilli > Paenibacillales > NBRC-103111 > Paenibacillus_AR. Next base: position 5,141 of record JAEWAA010000493.1, read on the forward strand.
CTGATATTGGCGGGCCGGGTGTGTACACGCTGGAGCTGGCAACGGGGAAAATCCGCCGGGTGGTGGACAGCGAGGATTTGTTGGCTTTTATCCGCAGCCGGGGCCTGACGCCTAACGAAAATACTATCCGGATGAGCCATGTCCAGTTGAATCCTTCGGCTACCAGAGTGATGATGCGGCTTTCCGTGGAGGAGTGCAAGGTGCTGGGCGCTTTAGGCTGTTATGATCTGGTTACCGGCGCGTGGCATCTGATCCCTGACAAACCGATCCATCAGCTGTGGTATGACGACGATTCTTACATGGCCATGTACCATCATCATGACGGCAAACGGATCGTGAAGGAAACCAGCCGGATGAACCGCTACTCTCTGGATGGGGAGATTATTGAGCCGCTGGGGGGGATCGGCAATCATATTGACGGGTCGCCGGACCGGAAATGGTTTGCCAGCGATACATGTTTCCCCGGCTCCTCCATCGATATCCGGCTGTACCGCAAAGGAGAGCTGGAGCCTGTGGCGGTGCTGGACTCCCATCCCTTCCATGAGGAAGTGTTCGGGCTGCAGGTGCATCCCAACCCGACCTTTTCCCAGGATGGCAAGCGGATTTACTTCAACCGGCTGGTGAGCAAAAATCGGGCTGTGGCAGGGTTTGTGGATATTTCCGACCTTATCGGAAAGGGTTAACAGCATGGAAAAGAAGCAGCCCAATCTGATTTTCCTGATGACCGACCAGCAGCGGTGGGACGCCATCGGGCGGTATAACGAGAACATTCAAACCCCTAACCTGGACCGTTTGGCCGATGAGGGTGTGGTGTTCAGCCAGGCGGTGTGCCAGTCGCCCATGTGTGTGCCCAGCCGCAATTCCATGATGTTCGGCCTTTATCCTTCCCAGCTGGGCATCCGCACCAACAACGGCGGCTGGAAGGATGAGGAACGGCTGCCCTCCACTCCCCTCCCCGAGGTGCTGCGCCAGGCAGGCTACCAGACGGCAGGTTTTGGCAAAACCCATTGGAACCATAACGTGCCGGACAAGGTGCCCTCCTCCCGCGGCTTCGAGGTGAGAGCGGTGGGCCTGTCCCGGGAGAGCGGCCACTATGAGGACGGGGCGGTAATGATGGGGGATGATGCTCCGGAAGCGCTTCGGGCGTACTATGAGGAAACCCGGGATTTCGGCGGCGGGGAGGAGAATGCCAACGGCTACATCGGCAAAACCAGCCAAATTCCCATGTCAGCCCACCGGGACGGTTGGACGGCGGAGCAATGCCTCAAGTTTATTGATGGAGGCGGCATCGACAAGTCGCGGCCGCTGTTTTTGTACCTGTCCTTTCTGAAGCCTCATGCAGGCTTTAATGTGCCGAAGGAGTTCGAGGATCTGTACCGGCTGGAGGATATTCCGGACATTGCCCAGCCCCCGTGGGAGGATGAGGCGGACACCCATCTGGCTGCCTCCGATGAGGTGAATTCCAAGAGCCGCGAGGATTATCTGGACAAAAAGCGGATTTGGCAGGCCATGACGCCTCTGGAGCGGCGGCGGACCACTCTGCGTTATTGGGCCAACTGCTCCTGGCTGGACCATTATTTCGGCCAAGTGCTGGATAGCCTGAAGCGGGAGGGGGTGCTGGACAATGCCCTGATCCTCTTCACCTCCGATCATGGAGAGATGCTCAGCGAACGCCGTTTCCGCTTCAACAAATACTGCCTCTACGAAAGCAGTGTCCGGGTGCCGCTGATCCTATCCGGCAGCTACCTGCCCGCGGAGCTCCGGGGCACGGTGGATAACCGCCCGGCTGAGCTGACGGATGTGCTGCCTACGCTGGCGGTGGCTGCGGGCGCAGTGGTGGACCCGCGGCTGCCGGGGCTGGACCTCCTGGGGGAGACGGAGCGCCTGGGCACCTTCTGCGAGTTTCACGGCAAGGGGGTATCTGCGCCCCATTCCGCGCCTGCGTATATGTGGCGGACACAGGAATGGAAGCTGATCCTGTATATGCCGGGAGCGGTGGGTACGGCCATCGGGCGGATCGGCGAAGCCGCGGGTGAGCTGTACCATCTGACGGAGGACCCGGGGGAGTGGAACAATCTCTACGGGGACAAGGCGTATGCGGAGGTGCGGGAGCGGCTGAAGACGGAGCTGCTGATGCATCTGGCCTGCGTGTGGGCCAGGGGGCCGTTTTTTAATGACAGGAACTCGATGGAATAGTGTTTAGGTAAGGTCCTGGCCGGCGGCGCTGCTGTCGGCTGGGGCTTTTTTGTTGTGGTCGTATGCGGATGGTGGGGCTGTGGACGGT
>JAEWAA010000489.1 GCA_023391955.1 Bacillota bacterium
CGCCGGAGCCTTCTCCGTCTGGAAATGGGATCATCGCCAGCTAGACTTGCTATCACGATGCGCCCGCCATCCCTCATCAAATGAGCCAGTAAGAAGGTCCGGAAGAGATGATAAGGCGTTCTTCCAAATGTTCAGCTTCTTGGTGTCGAACTCCGCCTGGTGAGAGGTTCGTATCTCTTCAAGAGCAAGTCTCACCTTTGGAAGGACATCGTTGCTTCATGTTGCCATGGCCCATGCATGTAGCGCCATAGATCCAATCCTGTGATGGAGATGGCGCGGGGCTTGAACTCAATCGTCAAGGCACGGTGAAGTGCGTCTGCCTCTGAGCGCGAGACGTTGTTCTGGATGGTGATATGCGGCTGCCATTTCTGCATGTCCTGTCCGCCCAGCCAAGACGCGAACGCTGACTTCAGCTGAGCATGAACATGTTGAAGCTCTAAGCTGGCGATGGTGTATGCGACGCCGGCGCCGAGATGTCGCATGCCGATTACGTCCGCGGAGATGGGTCCTGCTTTCTCTGCCACCTCCTCAAGCGTTGCAGCAACCCGTTCTAGGTACTCGCCCGGCAGCCGATGAAACATCGTCAGATGCGCCTGCAGGAAGTTCCGCTCAGTCGGGAAGTGCGCCTGACGCAGATCGTTGAACGGCTTGAGGTCAGCATCTGCGATATGAGCCGTGAGGATAAGTGGCTGAAGCGTCTTCATGAGGTGGACTGTCCTCTGGAGGTTTGCTTCGCAAGATGGCCGATGGAGATGATGCCGTTCGACGTTACTGCATTAGCCAGGTCTCCTGGAGCACCGGGCGTTCGATCTTCGCAACGTAGACGAAGTCTTCCAGAGCATGATGCTGATCGGAACTGAAGACGGCCGTGGTGAGGAAGTCAGGACCAGAACCGAACACCGTAGAGATGTACACGATCTGCAGGTCAGCGTTTGGCGCACCTTTTCTTTGGGCCCAGTAGTGCTCGTCTGGCTCAAGATCAAACAGGTTGATCGGCTGCATGGACTTTCCTCATCTCGATACGCCTTTGTAGCAGGTGCGGGTAATTCGCCAAGCGGGAGCTTAATCGGGTACACCGTCCGTCCACCAACGTACGGTCCTTGAACCGAAACCTTGAGAAGGATCAAGCATGCTCCCTTCGTCAACCGGCCCAGCCATGGACAAGCCGACGGTCTCAGTACATTGATCGCTTCGCAGCAGGGGGAGCGAATGCCGTATTATCTTGTGACGCAGACTTCGCTTGTTGAGGCAAAGGACGAGGTTGCTGCTGCTGAGCAGGTCTTGGCCCAGTTGCAGGAGGCACCTGAGGTCACCTTCACAGTCAGGCACGACGAGAACACCGTTCAGCAGGTAACGGTTCGGAGGATTGGATCGCTGGAAAGCGTGCGGCCTGAACCTAATGTTAAAGAGGACGAGGCTTCGTCCGCCGCTGTTGGCGTTGTGCAGCTAGCGCCGCCACCCGAGCCGCGGCCTCCGACCGGCTCCCCTGCGCAGCCACCTGTCTCTGCCTTTGCCGTCTTCATCATAGGTGCCTTGGTCGGAATGGTTGCTCAATGGCTCATGCTCTGAGCAGAAGGCCATGCAAACGGTCGTCGGTTCGATTCTCTTCAAGGCGGAGGCCATGGCAGCGTCGCCACCCGATGTCAGTCACGAATTCATCGTCGTGGGAATCCTATCAACGATGATGGCACGTTCATAGGAATGTCGATGTCACCTGTTGCGGGAGCACGTTGTTAAGTAGAATGCCCAATGCGCGTTCATGCGCCCCCCGCTTCAATTCGAGCTAATTGTCCTGCTGCGATAGCGGACCAGATTTTATTGGGTAAGCTTGCGGGCATAGGCGAGGGCGGACAACATGTTTCCATGGTTAGCGATGCCCTTGCCGGCGATGTCGAACGCAGTGCCATGGTCGACTGAAACGCGATCGATCGGCAGGCCAAGCGAGACATTGACTGCGGTGTCGAAAGCAACCAGCTTGATGGGGATGTGGCCCTGGTCGTGATACTGCGCAATCACGAGATCGAAGGTGCCCTGATAGGCACGGTGATAGACCGTATCGGCCGAGATCGGACCGACCACGTTGATGCCCTCGGCCTTGGCCATTTCGACGCCCGGCAGGATCTGCAGATCATCTTCGCGGCCAAACAGGCCGTTTTCGCCGCAATGCGGGTTGATGCCGGCAACCGCGATGCGCGGGTTCTCGACGCCCATGCGACGGAAATGTTGGTAACCTGTGCGGATTGTGGCCGCGACACGCTCTGGCGTTGCCCGGTCGATTGCGTCTTTCAGCGAGACATGGGTCGAGACGTGAAGGACATTCAGTCGCTCGGAGGCAAGAAGCATCCATGAGGTCTTGCAGCCGGTCAGATGGGCCAGCATGCCAGTGTGACCGTCATAGTGATGGCCCGCGGAATTGAGGGCTTCCTTATTGATCGGCGCCGTGACGATGCCTGCGGCCTCGCCGCTCGTTGCCATGTCTACGGCGGTCTTGATGTACTGGAAGCTGGCTTCGCCACAGCGGTCCGAGAGCACGCTGAATGTACCGGGCAGACCCTCGACCGGAACATGGATGATACGGACCGCGCCAACTACCCCCTCCTCGAAGGAAAGATTCAGGCCGCAGGCGGTTCGTGCGCGCTCCAGCGTCGGCTTGTCGCCGATGATGGCGTAGCCCGCGCGCTCCGCGGGTGGCAATGAGGCCAGCGCCTTCAGCGCGACCTCCGCGCCGACGCCCGAAGGGTCGCCCATGGTGATGACGAAGGGCTTCTGGCTGGCATTTGCGGTCATGATGCGCTCCTCTTGAGGGTCCGGCCATTTGTCGCATTTAGTGACAACGTGTCAACTAGGACGCTGTCATACTAATGTTGTTTTCCTTGAAGTTTTTAGAAACGAGAACGAATAAAGTCGACGTGGTATAGAAATTTGTATATTTAGCTGGCGACGCGAATGACTATGGTGCCTGATGCGACTGCTGATTATCGCCGACGACCTGACAGGTGCCCTGGACAGTGCCGTTCCCTTTGCCTCAGCCGGCGTGCGAACGGTCGTGGCACGGCGGCCTGCTGATATCGACACGGCGATTGCCACGGGCGCTCACGTAATCGCCGTCTCCACGGCATCGCGTGAGGGCAACGAAAGTGCCGCCCGCCACACCGTTGCAGAGGCCATGACGGCTGTGGCTGACACGGATTGCATGGTTTTCAAAAAGGTGGATTCCAGGCTCAAGGGGCATGTCGCCGCGGAGGTTTCCGTTGTGGCTGAGCAACTAGGGGTACGCCGCGCCATTATTTGTCCGGCGATCCCGGAACAGGGGCGGTATGTGCGCGGTGGTGCTCTTGTCGGGTGCGGTGTGACAGAGCCTATCAGCGTGGCCGACATTCTTGGAGGCTCGCCGATGGAGGTTTGTGCTCCGGATGCGGATGATGAGGGCGATCTGCTGGCGATCATTGCCGCTGCGGGATCAGGCGATCTGTTGGTTGGCGCTTCCGGGCTCGCGCGTGCTCTCGCGCAGCACCTCTCAAGTGCAACGATCTTGCCGCTTGCGCGGCCCCGGATGGTCGGAGCGGTGTTGATGGCGATCGGCTCCAGGGATCCGATCACAGTTGGACAGGTGGAACATCTGAGGCAGATGCACGACTCGGACTGGTTCGGGGCGCCGAACGGCTGCACGGTGCGCCAGCCAGGTGAACTCAGGGCGCTGACCGTTGTGCAGATGTTGCCGGGCGAGACCGTGATCGCTGGCGAGAAGGCGTCGACCAATTTTTCGCGAACCGTTTTGAGTTTCCTCGATAGGGGTGCCCGTTCGCTCCTTTGTTGTGGCGGCGAGACCGCTGATTCGATCCTGGGGTGCAAAGGCGCCGGCATCATCGAGGTCGAGGGTGAACTGGTGTCCGGTGTCCCGGTCGGATATGCGATCATCGATGACAAAAAACTTCAGATCGCCACGAAGTCCGGGGGATTTGGGGCGGTGGATTGCCTTCTGGATGTCGCGGAAAACATTGATTTTGCGAGCGTCAGCGGACTAGAATGATCGGGAAAGGAAATCTCCATGCCGGTTGCAAATTCGTCAGATGAAGAAGAGCGCGGACAGAAGCCGAAAGGCAAGCCGGCGCTTGCCGAGCGTATCTATCACATGCTCTATGCCCGGATTTCCAATGGAGACTATCCGACCAATTCGAAGCTTCCGCCCGAGTTGAACCTAAGCGAGGAATTCGGGGTGTCTCGACCTGTCCTGCGCACCGCGCTGGAGCGTCTGCGTAGCGAGGGGCTCGTCTATTCCCGCCAGGGCGCCGGCAGTTATGTACGCGCGCCCAATGGCCAGGCTCTGGGCTTTGCCAAGGTCGAGACGATCGCGGATATCCAGCGCTGTTATGAATTTCGCATAAATCTCGAGACGGAAGCAGCGTCTCTGGCAGCCGCGCGCCGCAGCGACGACAATCTGCATGCTATGGAAGAGGCCCTGCGCCTGATGGATGCGGCGACCCTGTCGCATCAGCATCGCGAAGACGCCGATTTCAGCTTCCACCTCGCAGTCACGGCTGGTGCGCGCAACCACTATTTCGAAGCCTCAATGCGGGCGCTCCGCGAGCACATCGCCGTCGGCATGAAGATGCACGGCAAGTCACTGATGTCGGATGGGCCGAAGAGCCTTGAGGACGTCTTCAAGGAACACCGATCGATCTTCAACGCAATCAAGGATCGCGATAGCGAGGCTGCGGGTCAGCTGATGCGCGACCACCTCATCCATTCGCGAGACCGCCTGTTCGGCGGTGCCATGCTGGATCTCAGCCGGTCGTGATCTCAGGGGGAGCGACGCCGAGTTTTTCGGCTTCCTGAGTGAGGGCCTGCCAGATCCCTGGATAAAGCGACACGCCATCCTTCATTGCAGCGCGACGACGTGCTTGCGCTGCCTCACCGGGAAGACGGACGGGTTTGTCTTTATCGCGCGGTTTTGAGGCACGGCAGGCTTCAACAAGCCAGCCGGTCTGGTTCAGGAAGGCGTCGCTGCCACCAAAGGCTGCGGGATCATAGACCGAGATCGTGACGGCAGCATTGGTGCCCTTGGGGGCATCGGCGCGCCCATAGCCCGCCAGTCCTTGCGTTAGCGCTTCCACGGAAAGCGCCATGCCATAGCCCTTCTGGCCATGGTCGAGCCCACCAGTCGGTAGCAGGGTTCCGCCGCGCGTCACCGACTTCGGATCCTTGGTTGGGGTGCCGTCAGCTTCCATCAGCCAGCTCTCGTCATAGGCGCGGTCCTCGCGGATCATGCGCTGCGCCATGTTGACGGTCGTGATCGAGGCCGAAATGTCGATGAGGATCGGCTCGCCGGGGGTCGGTATGCCGTAAGCAACCGGATCGGGCGTAAAGACGCCAGTCAATCCACCGAAGGGCGCGACCTGTGCGCCGGATGGAGAGGACGAGGCGATAGACACCATCATGCCAGCATCGGTGGCAAGCGAGAGATAGACAGCGAGTGCGCCGATGTGATGGCTGTCGCCGATCACCAGCGTTGCCGTGCCGAATTCCCGGGCCCGTTCCACGCAAAGCTTGGTGCCCTCCGAGGTCAGCCAGGCACCCGGCAGGCGCCGGCCACGCCAGCAGATTGCAGGGCCGCGGTCGGAAACCACCTCGGGCGTGCCGTCTTTGGTCACAATGCCGTCGGCAATGCCCTGGAGATACCAGGGTGCGAGCGCCAGTCCATGGGTCGTGTGCCCCATAACATCGGCTTCCACCAGATAGGTCGCAACCGCTGCGGCCTTGTCGGCTGCCAGGCCTGCTGCGGAAAAGAGCTGCCGCGCGAATGCAACCAAATCAGAGTGTGGGCAGCGCTCCATGATCATCCCTCGAAGACTTCGGGGTTAAGAACCCGGCGCGGCCTGCCGCCCTGCATCAGTTCCTCGATGTCGGCGATATTCATCAGGCCGACATTCTCGACGGCTTCGACAGTATCTGCGCCCGAATGGGGCATGAACACCACGCGCGGATGGGAAAAGATCGGATGCGAGATGTCCGGCGGCTCGCTGACATAGGCGTCAATGGCCGCGCCGCCGAGGCGCTCTTCCGTCAGGGCCTTTGCAAGGGAATCGAGATCGACCACTTCGCCGCGGGCGAGATTCAAGAGGCATGCCGTCGGCTTCATCAACGCCAGCTTTTCGGCATTGATTAACGAAGCATTGTCCGCACCACCAAAGATGTGCAGCGAGACATAATCGGCCTTGGCAAGGAGCTCGTCGAGCGACAGCAGTTCGATGTTGTACTGTGCAGCGAAGGCGGTGTCGGCATAAGGGTCAGATGCGATAATCCGCATGCCCATTCCATGAGCCATGCGGGCAAGCGAGCGACCGATATTGCCAAGACCGACAATGCCAAGCATCTTGCCACCGATCTGGCTGCCGACCTTCCGGTCCCAGGCGCCGGAGGTGACGCTTTTGTGGCCGGCCGGGATATTGCGGGCAAGCGACAGCATCATGCCGATTGCAAGTTCTGCGACCGCGTCAGCATTGGCGCCGGGGGTGTTGGCAACCGGCAGGCCACGGGCGGTGCAGGCGGGGATGTCAATGTTGTCGACGCCGACACCGTGTTTCATCACGGCCTTCAGGTTGGTCGCGCCTTCCAGCATGGCTGCCGTCACAGGCACCAGACCGACAACCATGTAATCGGCTATTGCGATGTGTGCCGAAACCCCGCCGTCCGGCTTGCTGGTGTCGACGCAGCGAACCAGTTCCCAGCCGAGTTCCTTCAGACGATCCGGAACGCGACCATGCTTGCCGAAGCCGGGCGAAGTGGTGAGGATAACCGTCATGTCAAACGCGTCCGTATCTCTTCAGGATGTCTAGGATCTTGGAGTCCTGCTCCGCGTTCGGCAGCAAGGCCGGCTGGCGGCTGGCGCCGACCGAATTGTCCATCAGGTAAAGCGAACGCTTGACCAGCGCCGGCGGAAAACCGAGCGCGTAAAGATCCGTGCGGAAACTGGTGTAGATGTCCTGGTTCTTGCGCGCAGCGTCAAGGTCGCCGGTATTGAAGCCATTGATGATATTGGCGAGGATATCGGGCAGGACATTGCCAAGCCCGGAAATGGCACCGGCTGAGCCCTGTTCCATTGACCACAGCACGAGGTGGTCCGGGCCTGAATAGACGTCGAAGCCAGGGATGTCGCGGCCAACGGCCATATAGGCAGAGAGCGTCTCCTGCGAACCGCCGGAATCCTTGATGCCGGCGATGTTGCCGTGGGTCGCCAGCGTGCGGGCCGTTTCCGGCTCAATGTGGTTCTGGGTGCGGGCGGGAATGTCGTAGAGATAGGTCGACGTGTTAACGGCATCCGCAACCGTGGTGAAGTGGCGGATCAAGCCTTCCTGCGTGCATGCGATGAAGAAGGGCGTGATTACGGCGATCCCGTCGACCCCGATCCGATCGAATTCACGGGCAAGCTTCACCGTCTCAAAGGTGGCCGGCATGCCGGCATTGGCGATCACCTTGACCTTGCCCGCTACTTCATCGACAACTTCTTCGGTCAGCCGCACCTTCTCCTCGAAGGTCAGGGCCGAGAAATCACCATTGGTGCCGGCGCACATGATATTGTTGCCGGCTGCGACCTGGCGGCGAACCTGCGCACGCGTGGCGGCGTAGTTAATGGTCTCATCTTCATTGAAGCATGTGACGATGGCGACGTAAGCCGATTTGGACATGGGGCATGTACTCCGTGGATCAGGCCGTGGCGGCCTTGCGATTGCGGCGGGCCTGCAGAAGGGGAAGGGCGAGTGAGCCGATCGAGAGTGCCAGGAACAGAAGGGTTATGGGTCCCGACACGAAAGCGACGACGTCGTCGCCCGTCTGCAGAAGGCCACGGCGCAGATTGGCTTCGGCCAGCGGGCCAAGGATGAGGGCGATGCAAAGGGCGGCTTGTGAGAAGCCATACTTGTTCATGGCCCAGCCGAGAATGCCGAACCCGACCATGGTGTAGAGGTCGATTGGATTCAGGTTGATGGCAAACGAGCCAATGAAGCAGAACACGACAATCGACATTGTCAGGATGCGGCGCGGCACCAGCAGGATTTTGGACGCAACCGGGATGAGCATCATACCGAAGATAAACATGAAGATGGTGGCGATGAAGGTGCCGCCGAAAATGCCGACGACCACATCGGGGTTCGTCTGGAAAAGCATCGGCCCGGGCGCGAGCCCCTGGATCATCAGCCCACCCATGAGAACGGCAGTAACAACGTCGCCCGGGATTCCAAGGGCCAGAAGCGGGATGAGTGCGGCAGCGCAGACGGCGTTATTGGCGCTCTCGGTGGCTGCAACGCCTGGTGCATAGCCGGTACCAAACCTCTCGGGGGTCTTCGAGGTTCGCCGCGCTTCATTGTACGCGATCCAAGAGGCCGTGCCGGAGCCGGTGCCGGGGATGATTCCGATGATGGTGCCCACAATCGAGCCACGGATCAGCGCGTTCGCGCTTTCGCGCAGATCCTTCAGGACGATCCAGCGCCCCGACACGTTGGCTGGAGTCTCATTCGGCTCGCCGAGATGCTCGAGCTGGGTGAAGACCTCGGAAAGAGCAAATAGACCGATCAGTGCGGGCGTGAAAGCAAAGCCTGACGCGAAACCCGAAACGCCGAAGGTGTAGCGCAAGACGCCTGATATTGGGTCGGCTCCGACACAGGAAATCAAGACGCCTAGACATCCTGAAATAGCTCCTTTCAGCAGATCCCCGGACAGCGAGGCGATGATTGTAAGTCCAAAGAGAGAAAGCGCGAAATACTCCGGAGCGCCGAATTCGAGTGCTATGCTCGCCAGTTGTGGCGCCAGCGTCGAGAGCACGATGGAAGCGAAGATCATGCCGATCGTTGATGCAACCGTCGCCATGGCCAAGGCTTTGGCGGCTTCGCCTTTTTGCGCCATCGGATAACCATCGAGTACAGTGGCAGCCGAGGCCGGGGTTCCAGGAGTGCGTAGCAAGATTGCGGAAATGCAGCCGCCGTAAATACCGCCGATATAAATCCCGATCAGCATGTTGATGCCCATAACAGGGGCCATGCCGAAGGTCAGTGGAATGAGAAGCGCCACCCCCATGGTGGCGGTCAGTCCGGGCAGAGCGCCAATGACAATCCCGCCGAGTGTGCCCAGAGCGATGGCGCCGAGCACTTCAGGCTGCAGCAGCGGAAGAAGATTGGCGAAATATTCCATGATGTCGGAACCTTGATTGAAGGAAGCCGGAGCGGCCTAGCGACCCCCCCGACTTGTCTCTCGCTTGGAACAATCAGTTCTTGTTCATCTCGTACATGCCGAGATCTTTGATGACGCCTTCGGCCGTATCGCTGTCCTTCTTGGCGCGGGCGGCATAGGCTGTGGCGTCTTCGTACTGTACGAACTCGCCCATCTCCGTCATCTTCTTCTGGAATTCGGGATCTTCGACTGCGGCTTTCACGCCGTCGCGCAGGATCTGCAGGTCTTCTTCCGGAATCCCCTTAGGGGCGATGATTCCTTTCCAAGACGACCAGGTGAAGTCAACGCCCTTTTCCTTGGCGGTCGGAGCGTCAGGGAACAGATCGATGCGCTCGTCCTCTTCGACAAAGAGAACCTTCACTGCACCCGCTTGGACTTGAGGCAGCGCCTCGGCCGGGGAGGCAACCATGGCATCGATGTGTCCGCCGGCACAGGCTGCCATGGCTTCGGAAGAGCCGCCGAAAGGCACGGACTCAACCTTGATACCAGCCGCCTTCGCGAATGCTTCGGTGGAGATGTGATTGGCGCCGCCGGCGCCTGAATTGCCGATCTGCGGAGCCTTGTCCTTGGCATAGGACATGAAACTGTCGAAGTCGGTGAATGGAGCGTCCTTGCAAGAGATCATGACCTGCAGGTTTCGTCCGACCAGGCCGATAAACTCGATCTGATCGAGCTTGTAGTCGGCACTGCCAAGATGCGGCAAGATGGCGAGCGGGCCCTGGGCGCCCGCACCGACCGTATACCCGTCAGGACGGCCGTGTGCGACGGCAGAGGTGCCTATTGCGCCGCCACCGCCGGGCTGGTTGCGGACGATGACGGTCGCTCCTTCCATGTTGCGTTGCATGCTTTCGGCCAGAAGGCGCATGGACAGGTCTGTGCCGCCGCCCGCCGAATAGGGCACGACGATCTGGATTGGACGATCGGGAAAGGCATAGGCTGCAGTCGCAGTCATGGTCGCGGCAAGGGCGGCGACCAGTGTGAGTTTGTTCTTGAACATGTTTCCTCCTCCATTGATAGAAAAATGTGATCGGTTCATTCAGGGCAACCAGACCTGTAGGAACCGCGTAAAGCCGTACCAGACGGCAAGGGTGATCAGGGCCGGCAGGACCAGCAGCATCAGCGGCCTGCGCTCTCCCATCAGCAGCATGCCGGCCACAAAGACAACGAAGGTGGCCGGCAGATAGCCGACAGTCATGAAGGCTGCCGCATAGGCCGTTAGCAGGATGACAAAGGCGAGGATCCGCAGAAGGTTCGCCTTGTTCGGGCGATACTTCTCTTCGCGCCCGGCTCCCGCCTGCACAATCGCATGGTCGACGTCGGCGGGGCGCATTGCCCGGACGATCAGGGCGATAGCCAGAAGTCCGATAGCACCGATCATCATCCAGGGCAGGAATGACGCGTTAGCGATGGTGTTGCCGCCACCGGAACTCGGAATCTTGAGGGTCCGCCAGGCAGCAAAAGCCGAGAAGGCCAGAAGGCCTGCGCCGATCACCATGTCGCTTCTCGTCTGTCGCATAATTCCTCCCGGTCTCCAATCCGGCATGCCCCGCAAGGCTGTGGCTTCGAAACGTGACCGGATCATGCTCATAAATCGTAAACATGTCAATTTCCGTTGCCGAAAAATGTTGAGACGCTTGAGGTTCTTTCCTTCTTAGCGATGCGGGATATGACGTCGACGTCTCTGCAGGACCAAAAAAAACCATTAAAAAGCAATTAGATAGATGGTACTTGTCGTTCAGATGAGATTCTTTACAGTCTGCTCGGTGGCACCAAAGCCGAATGAAAAGTAATTGACAAATTTTGGCGTCCGCCTTTATCTCTGCTACGAAACGGGGTGGGAGCGTCGCGTTGGTCATGTCGTGCCATGGGTCGTCGCCCCTCTCGTCAGCGCTTGTTACGCAAGCGATTGTGAAATGGAGACTGGACCATGCTTGCCCTCAACAAACCGCTGGAGATGCTGCGACCATCGATCGTTGAATTCGGGGAAGGCACCCTGAGCAAACTGGCGGATTGGGTCTCAGTAAAGCGATTTCAGCGCGTATTTGTGGTTGCCGACCAAGTGAATGCCGCGCGCCTCCAGGTTCTAGGGCTGAGTGAAGTCGCCTGTTTCGGCATGGTCAAGCCTGAGCCGGACCTGCCGAACCTGATGGAAGCGGTGGCTGCGGCCGAAGCGGTAGAGGCCGACCTTGTGATAGGATTCGGTGGTGGGTCGGCGATGGATCTTGCAAAGCTCGTTGCCGTCATGGCGGGCAGTGGCAAGGCGCTGTCCCAAATCTCCGGACCGAACCGAGCCCCGCCGCGCCGCTGCGGCTTGGCGCAGATCCCTACAACAGCAGGTACGGGCTCGGAAGTGGGGACGCGCGCCCTGATCACGGATCCCGAAACGCAAAACAAGGTGGCGACCGAGAGTATCAACATGCTCGCTGACATCGCCATAATCGATCCGGTTCTCACAGCCAGCGTGCCACCCTTCATCACCGCGGCGACGGGTGTTGACGCCATGGCCCACTGCGTCGAAGCCTTTACTTCGAAGCGTTCGCATCCGCTGATCGACGATTACGCGCTTCGCGGCATCACGCTGGTCGGTTCCAATCTCAAGCGTGCTGTAGAGGACGGCAACGACATGACGGCACGTTCGGCTATGGCGCTAGCTTCCTTCTATGGCGGTGTATGCCTGGGGCCGGTCAACACCACTGCCGGTCACGCGCTTTCCTACCCTCTTGGTACGCGACACAAGATTGCCCATGGTGTTGCGAACGCGCTGATCTTCCCGCATGTGTTGGCGGCCAATGCATCGGCCGTTCCGGAAAAGACAGAGCTGATTTGTACGGCCCTCGGCTTCAGCGGTTCCTCCGAGGCAGACATCCTGTCCGGCGCCACGGCCTTCTGCGAAGGCCTCGGCCTCGATATGAGGCTGCAGGCCCATGGTGTGCTCCAGGACGATCTCGTCAACATGGCGCGTGAAGCTCACGCGATCCGGCGCCTGCTCGACTGGAACCCTGTCGATTTGACGCAAGATCAGATCTTCGAGATTTATCAAACCGCGTGGTAACCGAAGCAGCTCAGTGTCGTTAGAGAAAGGTTCGCGCAAGCAATGAGGGAAATGGTTCCATTTTGGAGCGACTTGCGAAACGGTAACGCAGCCATACGTGGACCTGCTGGAACGGCGAGCACGTCTTGAATTACGTGAGCCAACATAGACAACAATACGAGGTGGTTCAGCTGAGGTTCGTTGTTGAGGGCAACCCCTCGCGCTCTGGGACGACGAACGGCCGAGAATTTTTAGAGGCCATCTTAGGCAGCCTCTGATCCTCGAGATCGGTCCGGTGAGAGAAAGCATCGCGAACACCGCGCGGGACCAGCACGTAGAGTTCACCTATTGCGCGCGCGAATTGTGGACCTGAAGCTGTACCTGCGTGACGGGAACCGCGCTTTCTTCGCATATTGGCTGGGAACTAAGGCCAACAACTGATCTCGATTGGCGACCGACGCCTTTCAAAAAATCGATCGGATGGCACATCCTACTGATACTGGTCCTTTGAGGGTCAGTCGGCTCGCGGTCACTTGACGGATAATGCAATGGGATAACCACTTGATGTGGCTTTGTTGTCTTCCGCTGCGCTTTTGAAGCAAATAGCGGTCATCGGCTCGTATCAGGTCACGGCGGAGAGCACAGGCTGCCTCCACGGTTGACCATGGTAGCCAAAACGCTTGAGGTGATGCCGCAGGTGGCGCGGCCGACGTTCAGGAGTGAGCTTCACGAGAGGCCCGCGAGGGGCGCGTTTCGGACGGGGCAGTAGGCGGCTTTTTGTCGCAAGGGCCCTTGGGTGTTCAACGGCATTGTCGAAATCTGGATGCTGCCCGCTGCAAATTGAGGTCAGCAACTACATTAAGGAATCCTTCAAGGAGGCGTGCGAGATTCGGGTTCCAAAGGGGATCAATATGACTTCATCTCGCATACTCCTATCCGCGGCATTCGTCGTGACGATGACGCACGCGGTGCAGGCGCAGCCTCCCAAGCCAGACGCGGTGGCGCTGATCGATGCAAAAGTTCTCCAAGAGATCAGCGACTGGATCAACACCGACATTGTTCGGGTCACCATCGAAGCGCAGAACAAGCGCTACGACAAGCTCGAGGCGTATTCGATTGCAGCGCTTGACAGTCAATGGACCCAAGAGCGCGAGAGCGCCGACAAGCCGCTATCGTCGGTATAGGTATATCCAAGCCCGATATCGACCTGATGATCACCGAGATCGAAGGTCGTTCGCGATCCGATCAGCGCCTGGCTCGCATCACGCCGGGGCTGGTCGCGGTTGACGTTGGGGCCGGGATTCACGATGCCGCCGGGCGTTACCCTCGGGCCGCTCGATACCTGTGACGGATCGGCCTCCAATGCGGCCTTGTTGATCGGGCCGGCCACATCGAAGCCGAGATCGGTGTAGCTGAAGAACAGACGGCTCGTGACAATGTCGGAAATCTCCGCCTCGACAACGCCGCCAACCTCGATCCGTTGGGAGTCGTTGTAATCCCGGAAACCATCTCGCCGGCTGACGTCTACGTGGAAGGCGGCATCGAAGCGATCACCGTCGAAGCCCGTGCGGGCAGAGGCGTTGCGCTGCCCGAAGCTTCCGACGCCCACCGTGACTTCCGTCGCCGGAGACGTGACTGCCGGGGGCAACATCAGGTTGATCGCGCCGCCGAGCACCGTTGCCCCCAACCGGTTGGCCAGATGGCCGCGATAAACCTCCATGATATTTGCCGTGGCGGGACTGATGAAACCGGCGATGTAAGATCCATCCGCCCGGTTGATCGGCACCCCGTCGCGCAGCACCAGGATTCCACGCTCGACGGGGTTCTGCTGCAGTCCGGACCCGCGGATCTGGATTCGGGGCTGGTCATTGCCGCCGAAGAAGTCCTGCACGACGACGCCCGGAACCCCGGCAAGCGCATCGGAGAGCGTCGGTGCGACAGAGCCTGCATAATCCTGGGAGGAAATGGCTGTCGCGCCGCCCGGAAGCGCGCGCAGACTGGCTTTTATGATGCCGAGGGACGCCTCCAGGCCGGCGTCGATCACTATCGTCTCGAGCAGTGTTTCCGCCCCGGGCGCTGCAGACTGAGCCCATGCCAAGCCGCCGGCACCCGCCGTCGATGCGAGCAAAATCCCGACTACCGTCCGATATCCCCTTCTTCGCCGGCCATCGGCTCCCGTGGCGCGGCGCGCGATCCCCTTGCCCCTCATGCAAATCATAAAGCGTCCTTCCCCAACTTGTGGTGGCGAAGCCGGGCGTCAGCCGGAAGGACGAGAACACCTGTGGCAGGCTGATCTCAGCGTTCCAGCACGCGCGGCCGCCGACAGATGGGCGGACGAAAATAGATTGGCGACAGGTGATCCATATGGCGGCCCTAGCGTGTTTGGGCTCCCATCTCTTTGTGCTAGCGCAAACAACCGTAGTGTTCGCTGCAAGGTATCAAGCTTCAGCTGGAGTGTCTCTTTTACCGTTGCCGGCCTTTGATAGCTCGCCAGGCAGGCGAGACAACGTAGCTGGCAACGGGTATCAGAGCAGCGCCAATCGCCAGCCCCACTATACCGTAGCCGAGGGACTCCACCGCCCACGCAAGCACAGCTGCCGCATTGGGCACTGCATGCGCAGCTACTTCCGCCCAGTGGTGGATAAACTGCCCTATTCCGGCAAGGCCGAACCCCTCAAGTCCGTGGACGATAATGCCGCCTCCGACCCAGATCATGGCGGCGGTGCCCACTACGCTCAGACCGGACATCACCACCGGCATGCCTTTGACCAAGCCACGACCGAAACTCCGAGCAATTCCGTCATTGTTGGCAGCCAGCAACAGCCCGAAGTCGTCGGCCTTTACGAGCAAGGCGACGACGCCATAGACAGCGAGGGTGATACCGAACGCCACAAGAACCAGAATGACAGCCTGAGCGATAAGGCTTTCATTCGGCAGCTCTGCAAGGGCTATGGCCATGATCTCGGCAGAGAGGATAAAGTCTGTCTTGATCGCGCCAGCGACTTTCTCGTCTTCGAGGGATTTTGGATTAACTGCTGCCGACGCCAGGTGCGTTTCGTGCTCATGCGCCTGGTGTGGAGCCAAGAGGTGATAGACCTTCTCTGCTCCCTCGTAGCAGAGGTAAGCGCCGCCGATCATCAGCAGCGGCGTGATGGCCCATGGCAGGAAGTAACCAAGAGCAAGTGCCGCCGGCAGCAGGAACAGGAGCTTGTTCTTGATCGAGCCCTTGGCGATCTTGAATACGATCGGCAGTTCACGATCGGCGGAAAAGCCTTGGACATAGCGAGGAGTGACGGCGGCGTCGTCGATGACCGCGCCTGTGGCCTTCATGCCGGCCTTCATTGCCATTCCGGTGACGTCATCAACTGATGCGGCGGCAACTTTCGCAAGACCTGCAACATCGTCCAAAAGCCCAAGCAACCCGATGCTCAAGTGTTTTTCTCCTGAGTGTGCATCACCTGAGCCTCAACGGCCTGCTGCTGTTGCTGTTCCGGTTGATCGATACAATCAGACATCTGCGCGACGGGCATCTCAATGATAACCGAAGTGATCCGCCGTGGGGACGGGGTCGCTTCGATCCGACCAGCATTTATGTAAGAACTTGCCATAAAAATTGTCTGATCACCGGCTATTGTGATGGCGTGATTGATCGGCAGGTACTGCTTATCCGGTCGACAGCAAGTCTGAACGAAGTCCGAAAGCTGCTTCAGCTTCTCGGCAAGCGCGCAGCCCCAATAACGGGCCCTCAATTCGTTGACATCGTGCAACTAAATATCGCGAGCCAGCTGGTGCTTTCGGATGCTAATGGCACCAGTCAATCTTGCTGCCCTTCCGCCACTCCCTGGCGAAGTCTTCGCGGAGCAGCTCTTTCCCCAGCTCTCGACCATTCGGCAGGTAGACGTTCACCAGCGGCCGCCATAGCGGTCAGTGACCATGGCCTTGATCCTAACCTTCTCCCCCTCGATCATCTCCTGCAGTTGGAGGTGGAGGCTTTTTCGGCGATCGGCCGTAAACACCGATTGCATCACCAGCAAATCGGGCAACGTACGCCGGTTCCGGCTTCCGGTAGAGCACTTCCGGCGTGCGGACATGCGCTATTCATCCTCCGACATCGTAGCGACACGGCTTTTGCGCAACCTATATTGGCAGCTTCGTCGAGTGAGAATTAAGCGAGGGCTTCAGCTCCAATAAAGCCGGTAGTTGCGCTGACTTGACGGGCCGGACCCATTACTGCACTCTGCCAACCTAACCATGATGGCAACCCTCTCTGCGAGGTGACCAATGGCGCCCGATTACATCATTGGACCCAATACGCTGGATCCGAGACTTACTCGTCTGGTTGCCGGTCTTGACCACAAGGGCGAGAAGGTTGAGCTCTCGGTTGTCGAAGAGCGCCCCTTAACCATTTACCTCAATTCGCAAGAAATCGTCACCGCAATGACGATTGGAGACTATCCCGAATTCCTTGCGCTCGGATTTTTGCGTAACCAGGGAATGCTCAATCCTGCAGAAGAAGTCACCGACGTAGAGTTCGACGAGGAGCTTGACGTTGTCGTGGTGAGAACCAGGAGCCGCACGACCTATGAGGAAAAGGTCAAGAAGAAGACACGCACCAGTGGTTGTGCGGTGGGTACGGTATTCGGCGACATGATGGAGGGACTGGAAGGTCTGCGCTTACCGACCGCGACAGTTCGCACGTCTTGGCTCTACAATCTGGCTCGCACGATCAATACGACGCCGAGCCTTTATCTTGAAGCTGGCGCAATTCACGGCACGGTGCTGTGTGAGCGGGATCGACCGCTGGTGTACATGGAAGATGTTGGTCGCCACAATGCCGTCGATAAGATCGCAGGCTGGATGCTGATCGAGAAGGTCGAGGCGGGAGACAAGATTCTCTACACGACAGGGCGGCTGACCTCGGAGATGGTAATCAAGACCGCAATAATGGGCATCCCTGTGCTTGCGTCGCGTTCAGGCTTCACAGCCTGGGGCGTAGAAATTGCCCGCCAGGTAGGATTGACGCTGATCGGACGCATGCGAGGCAAACGCTTTGTATGCCTCGCAGGAGAGGAGCGGCTGGAGTTTGATGCAGACCCCGAGACTGTGCCTGAAGATGAGAAGCAGCACCGCCGCAAGGGCGCGTTGATTGACTAGGATCCTTGGCGTCATCTTGGCCGGCGGACGGGCGACCCGGATGGGGGGGCGCGACAAGGGGTTGCTCCTTCTTGGGGATGCGACGCTGGTTGACCATGTTCATAAACGTCTCGCTCCGCAATGCGACGAAGTTGCAATCAGCGCCAACGGTGATCCAGCGCGTTTCTCGCAACTGGGGCTTCCTGTACTTGCTGATACGATCCCGGACTACCCGGGCCCGCTAGCGGGCGTTCTGGCGGGACTTGAATGGGCCGCGCAGAAAGGTGCCGATGCCGTTGTGACGGCGGCGGCAGACACGCCCTTCTTACCGTCCGATTTGGTGGTCGGATTGCGGCAGGCGGCAGCACGGGAGAAGGCTGCGATTGCCTTGGCGGCCTCTCCAGATGAGACAGGAGCGCTGCGGCTTCATCCGACCTTTGGACTTTGGCCTGTGGACTTGCGCATGGAGCTTCATACCGAGCTTTGCCGCGGATTGCGTAAGATCCTTCTGTGGGTTGAACGGCACGGCGCAGCGACGGCGAGCTTCCCGGCCGAACCCTTCGACCCCTTCTTCAACGTCAACACCCCACAGGATATGGTGCTGGCGCAAGAGATACGTCAAGGAGGCGCACGCCGTGATTATTAGCTGGCCATCAGCCTGTGTGAGCCTTCCGGCTACCCCTCTTGCCTCTGCAATCGAACAGGTCCGCTGATGTCTCAGTCGCCGCTTGCTCCGCTCATACCGCCGCGATTGAAGAACGATTGTTTTGCACTTCCACCGGGCGTTGATTGGACACCAGTGGATGCGGCGCTGGAATTGCTGCGCGCCAACCTTTCCTGCGTTGTCGAGACACAGGAGGTAGCCGTCGCCGATGCGCTTGGCCTTGTCCTGGCGCAGAATGCCGCTGCACGTCGTTCCAATCCGCCTGCTGCCAACTCAGCCGTCGATGGATATGGATTTGCTCATGCCGCCACCAGTGACGGACCCCAGGTTCTGCCGCTCGCTGATGGGCGCGCGGCAGCAGGTAGGCCATTCAGCGGACGCGTCCCCGTGGGGACGGCAATCCGCATTCTGACGGGAGCGATCCTGCCTGAAGGCGTCGACACCGTCGTGTTGGAGGAAGACACCACAAGCGACGGCCAGCGCGTTGCCTTCCACGGCCCGATCAAAAAGCAATCGAATACGCGCAAGGCAGGCGAGGATGTAACTGCCGGTGAGGTTGTGCTGCCAAGCGGGCATCGCCTGCGTCCGGCGGATTTAGCCCTTCTGTCTGCCGTCGGCATATCCCAGGTGACCGTGTACCGTCAGCTGCGCATGGGCGTATTGTCCACGGGCGACGAGGTCGCAGCTGCCTCCGATGAGGCGCTCTTAGATAACAGTCGCATCTATGACGCCAATAGGCCGATGCTGTTGGCAATGGCGTGTCGCTGGAACCACGTGCCTGTAGACCTCGGTCATGTCGGCGACGATCGCGCAGCGCTTGCCGGCCGGCTGGATCGCGCGGTCCCGCAAGTCGATGTGATCTTCACCTCCGGTGGCGCATCGGCCGGAGACGAGGATCATGTTTCGGCACTGCTGCAGGAAGCGGGGGTGTTGCAGAGCTGGCGCATTGCGGTCAAGCCTGGTCGACCCTTGGCGCTGGGTCTGTGGCAGGGTGTTCCCGTCATCGGTCTGCCGGGAAATCCGGTGGCCGCATTTGTTTGTGCCTTGGTCTTTGGAAGACCAGTGCTTTCGGTGCTGGCCGGCGAAGGCTGGCAGGAGCCCACCGGCTTCATGGTCCCGGCCGCGTTTGAAAAGAACAAGCGCGCCGGTCGGCGAGAATATCTGCGGGCGCGGTTGACACCGCAGGGCCACGCGGAAGTGTTTCGATCAGAAGGGTCAGGACGTATCAGATCGATCTCGTGGGCGAGCGGATTGGTGGAACTTGGCGATGGCGCAAGGCAGGTGGTGCCAGGCGATCTTGTTCGCTTCCTTCCCTACGCAAGCTTTGGGCTGTAGTGCGACAAGATATGCGAAGTTGAGATGTTGTCACGACAAGATTTGCTGCAGACCCGGCGCCACAGGATTGTTCGCCTCGCCTTCGACGGGCTCCTTGACGACTGCATAGCGAGCTGACCTGGCGCGGTTGCAGCGTCTGCCGCACCGAGTGCTCACGACGTTTAGGAACATAAACCGGCAGTCACTGGTTATCGTCCCGCTTGCAAGTTGAACGATCATCCCGCATGCTATCGAGGTTATTTCTATAGTCGCGGCCTGATCAACGAGAATAGGAGCTGGCGATGAGAGAATTCGTGCTTGCGGGCGCCTTTACCCTTTCGATTTCGACTTGCTGGGCACAAACTACGACACCACCAGCGTCACCCGCTCCTCAGGCCCCCGGTCTGGCTGATCCAGCAAGGGTGTTGTCACAAGACGGGCCGGCGAATCTTTGCCAGGAAATTCTTGCCTTCATGAAGGCGCCACCACCGGCAGACGCGCCGGCGCCGGCTGCGGCGGCAAAACCGGCGACCGGCATACAGCAGCAGGCAAAGTCTCCCCCGGCGGCCGACAAATCAACGGGGTCGACGGCTTTAGCTGGTACGACACAAACCGATACTGGCATCAAGAGAGACGCGGCAGGAGACGACGCTTCAAATTCGGCCCAAGCCGTTACCGGGCAGGATGGGGTCGCGACCGATGCGCCCGATGAGGAGGATGCCGGTCAGGCGAATTCTGGGTCCGTCGCGAACGCACCTCAAAAAGAGTCGCGAGCAGCACCGGTCCCTCCGGCAGATGTGACCAGCACTCCCAAGGAGTCCGTGCTGAGCGTGGAAGAGGCTCAGCAGCTTGTTGACGCCGACGATCTGCCGCGATGCCAGGAAAAGGCGCGCGCGATGAGGGTGGCGGGCGTCTCTATGCCGCCGCCATTGATTGCCCTAGCGGCATTGGATCTTCGGTATCACCGAAATGCCGGTGCAGGCAGTAACCCCGTCGGTGCTCCCGATCCGCAAACAGACAACTAGATTGCTCGTCTCGGCATCCGGAGACAGCCGGGGGCGGGGATTGAGCGTTGCATCAAAGGGATAAGGGAAAAGGAGGTTTGCAGTGGGGATGATTGTCACAGGGATAGCCCTTGCGGGAGCCATTGCATTTGGTGCAAGCCTTTATTTCCAGAATCTACAGCCAGCAGAGCCGGCTTGGCAGGTCTATAGCACTGAGGGCGCGCGCGTCGGGGACCCTGGCCACAACCTCGTCGGAGAAAACTGGTCTGGCAACCCTGACAGCGCCGCGAATGCGAGCGAACAAGCACCCTCCTGACCATCATCCGTGTGTTCGCTAAGGGTCAGCGGGACGCGCTGGCGCTCCGTAGTGCAAGTCTGCTTCAGGCAGGGCGTTGGATGCACGAGAAAACGGCCGGCTGGACTGCCGCCCGCGCCTCCCATTCGCGCCGCTCAGGTTGAGCCGATGCTACCGCCGCTTATTCCGCGGGTTCGGCAGCGGTCTGTCCCCGCGGCCGGATCGCACCCTTTCGCTGCTGCTCTTCGACCCAGGCGCTGTGATGTTCCTTCGCCCAGTTGAGGTCCACCGCACCGGAGCCCATCGCCTGATAGGCACCTTCCATGCCCAGTGTGCCGATATAGATGTGGGCGAGGATGACAGCGACCATGATGATGCCGACGATAGCATGCACATATTGGGCCCACTGCATGCCGTTGATATCGGTAAAAGCGAACGGAAATAACAAGTATATCCCGGTGAACGACAAAGAGACCCCGCCCAGGACGACCGACCAAAAGATTAATTTCTGTCCCGTGTTGAAACGGCCTGACGGCAGGTGTCTTCTATTGGTCCGCTCAAAGAAGCCGCCGGCTGATCTTAGCCATGCCGCATCATAGCGGTCGGGAAGATTGTGCCGGATCCAGGCCACGAACATCAATACGACGCCCGCCATGAATGCCCAAGAAACGTAGTGATGGGCATACTTGGCCCAGATCGACCACGTCGAGAATGCCTCGGGCCCGATCAGCGGCATCAGCAGGCGCCTTCCGAAGATAAGGTTGAGACCCGTGATCGCAAGGACGATGAACGCCGTTGCAGTTGTCCAGTGCAGCAAGCGCTCCGCGGCGTTGAAACGCACGATCGTTTGTCCGGACGGATGGGTCTTCAGCCGAATGCGGCCCATGGCGAAGTAGTAAATTCCGATCAGGAGCAGCATGCCGACGATAACAAAGCCGGCCACCCACGGTAATGCAGTCCGCTCGAAGGTCTGATAGTCCCGGCCCTGTGGCTGTTGAAGCGTCGTCGCCTTGGGATCGGGGATGCTCACGCGGCCCTGGATCTTGCCAAGCTCGTCGAGAAGCTGTTGCTCGCTCAGCTCCTGTCTCTGGCCTGCTGGCTCTTGCGCCGCCACCGGCTCGATCAATAGGCCACAGCTTACGATCAGCGCGACAACCGTCGGACAAACCAGTTGATAAAGGCTTAGGTTTCGCATTTGCTCCTCCTCCCAACCTGTCTCGCGCAAGGCGCTCGTCAGCAATCATCGCGCAAGGCAGCGCGCTCACGTCCCCGTCGTCATCGTGCCGTCGCCGGTTGGCCTCAGCCGACGGCACATGCACTAGACGTCCACGGTCTCACGATATGCGGTGCGCCAGCCCCATGCGCCTGAGCCATAGCCACGCTGGGTAACCCGTTCCTTGTAGATCGCAGCGATGATCTCGCCGTCACCCGCCAGCAGCGATTTGGTGGAGCACATTTCAGCACACAGGGGTAGTTTACCCTCGGCCAGCCGGTTGGCTCCATATTTTGCATATTCAATTTCTGTGGAATCGGCCTCCGGCCCTGCCGCACAAAAGGTGCATTTGTCCATCTTGCCACGGGAGCCGAAATTGCCAACGCGCGGATATTGCGGCGCGCCGAACGGACAGGCGTAGAAACAGTAGCCGCAGCCAATACACAGATCCTTGGAATGCAGCACCACGGCATCGGCCGTGGTGTAGAAACAGTCCACAGGACATACGGCCGCGCAGGGGGCGTCGGTACAATGCATACAGGCCATCGACACAGAGCGCTCGCCCGGCTTGCCGTCATTGATGGTTACGACCCGGCGCCGATTGATGCCCCAGGGAACGTCGTGTTCATTCTTGCATGCGGTGACACAGGCATTGCACTCGATACAGCGTTCGGCGTCGCACAGGAACTTCATTCGGGCCATTGTTGCTCCTCCCTACACCGCAGCGATCTGGCAAAGTGTCACCTTTGGCTCCTGCATCCCGGTCACCGGATCATAGCCATAGGTGGTAATACTGTTGGCGCTTTCGCCCAGAACGTAGGGGTCCGTCCCTTCCGGGTAATTTGCGCGCATGTCCTCGCCGCGGAACCATCCACCGAAGTGGAAGGGCATGAATGCAACGCCCTTACCGACACGTTCGGTGACGAGCGCTTTCACCTTTGCCTTGACGTCGTTTTCCGCGCCGTTCACCCAGACCCAGCCGCCGTCACTGATCCCTCGCTCAGCTGCATCTCCGGGATTGATCTCGACAAACATGTCCTGCTGCAGTTCGGCAAGCCAGCGGTTCGAGCGGGTTTCCTCGCCGCCGCCCTCGTACTCGACCAGACGCCCCGTCGTCAGGATGATGGGGAAGGTCTTGGCGATCTCCTTGTCGACGGCCGCCTTTTGCACACTGAACCCGATATTGGGTAGGCGGAATTGCTTGGCATCCGGATAGGTTGGGTATTTGGCGACAAGATCCACCCTCGGCGTGTAGATCGGCTCGCGATGGACCGGCACCGGATCGGGCAAGTTCCAGGCCAGTGCCCTCGCCTTGCCATTCCCATAAGGATGACAGCCATGGCTGAGCACCACGCGTTGAATGCCCCCGGAAAGATCAGTCGACCACGACACCTTGCCGATGTCGCCCATGTCCGCACCAATCTCCTCAATGACGCTCATTTCTTCTGGCGTGAGATCTCGATCCCAGCCGAGTTTCTGAAGCACCGCCATCGTAAACTCGGGGTAACCATCGGTAAGTTCTGAACCCTCCGTATAGGAGCCCTCTGCAAGCAGCGTCTCACCGTTACGCTCGACGCCGAACCGTGCCCGGAACGGACTGCCGCCGTCCATGACATGCAGACCGGTGCTATAGAGGTTCGCAGTGCCCGGATGGCGGACCTCGGGTTTGCCCCAGCATGGCCAGGGAAGGCCGTAATAGTCGCCCCCGACCTCGGGGTCGTCTTTGGGCGCCCGCAAGGTGACGAGGTCAAACTTGTGCTGGTTGCGCATATGCGCTTTGAGACGCTCGGGGGACTGGCCACAATAGCCGGTCGACCAGCTGCCACGGTTCATTTCCCGCAATATGTCCTCGGGCACCGGCCGATCACCTTCGACGGCGATATGCTTAAACATCCATTCCGCAAGACCAAGCTTCTTGGATAACAGGTATAGGACTTGATAATCATCCTTCTGCTCGAAGCTTGGTGGAACGATCTGCTCGCCCCACTGGAGAGCGCGATTGGAAGCAACCCGTGATCCCGACGTTTCGAACTGCGTGCACACCGGCAAGAGGTAGGTATTATCCTTCCGCCCTGCCTGAACGGCGAGAGAGGCCCAGGTCGTCGGATGGGGATCGGCCACGACGAGGAGTTCAAGGCCGGCAAGTCCTTTGAGTGACTCTGGAATGCGCGTGATACTGTTGCTGGCGTGACCCTGGACGAACATGGATCGCATGACGTCCGGCTGCGCGACGTCTTCGGCCGGCAGGGAAACGGAATCGAACCATCGAGTCAGCGGGATGCCGGGCGTCTCCATCAGCTCCTTTGACGAGAACTGACCCACCAGATCGTCATAGGGAATTTCCCAAACCCGCGCCCAATGCTTCCACGCACCTTCCGTCAGTCCGTAGTAGAAGGGTAAGGTGACGACATCGAGCCCGATATCGGTGGCGCCTTGCACATTGTCATGCCCGCGGAAAATATTGGCGCCGGTGCCAGGTTTGCCGATATTGCCGGTTGCCAGACAGAGGATGCAGCTGGCTCGTGTGTTTGCAGTTCCCACGGTGTGGTGTGTCTGGCCCATACACCAGATGATTGTCGACGGCTTCTGGGTCGCAAATGTTTCGGCAACGCGCTTCAATTGCTCTCCTGGGACGCCCGTGATCCTCTCCACTTCGTCGGGAGTGTATTTCGCAACTTCCTTGCGGACCTCATCCATCCCGTAAACGCGCTGGGCGATGAATTCCTTGTCCTCCCAGCCATTTTCGAAGATATGCCACAGCATTCCCCAGATCAGCGCAATGTCAGTGCCGGATCTGAACCGCACATATTCCGTGGCATGGGCAGCCGTGCGCGTGAAGCGGGGGTCCATGACGATGAAATTGGCGTTGTTGAGCTCCTTGCCTTCAAGCAGATGCTGCATGGCGACGGGATGTGCTTCGGCCGGGTTGCCGCCAAGGACGAGCATTGTTTTTGAGTTTCGGATGTCATTGTACGAATTGGTCATTGCGCCATAGCCCCAGGTATTGGCTACCCCGGCGACGGTGGTTGAATGACAGATCCGAGCCTGATGATCCTGATTGTTCGTTCCCCACAGCGCGGCAAGCTTGCGAAACAGGTAGGTGCCTTCGTTGGAGAACTTTGCCGACCCCATCCAGTAGGTGGATTCGGGGCCGGATTTTTCGCGGATTTCGAGAAGCTTGTCTCCAATGCCATTGATGGCATCCTCCCAGGATGTCCTTTCCCATTGGCCGTTGACGAGCTTCATCGGGTATTTCAGGCGGCGGTCGCTATGCACCAGCTCGCGAACACTTGCGCCCTTGGCGCAATGGGAGCCCCGGTTGAAGGGGCTGTCCCATGACGGTTCCTGACCCGTCCACACGCCATTTTGCACCTCAGCTGTTACCGTGCATCCGACCGAGCAATGGGTGCATATGCTCTTTTTCAACTCAATCGGCACGCCAGGTTGTGGAGGGCTGATTGCGGACGCTTTTCTGACAGTGCCAAGCTGGATTGTGCCGAGTGCCGCCACACCGCCGGCGACGAGGCCGGAACGACGTAGGAATGCTCGGCGGTCCAAAGGCGCCGCCGAAATACTGGCGGCCAGAGATTGAAGTTGCGTGAAGCCTGCTTGTCGATCCTTGCGCTTCGTCAGCATGGCAACCTCACTTCTGCTGGGGGTAACGATTGACCCGATAGAAAGCCTTGACGTGGTCGGTTTCCCGATATCGCTCGCCGGCCTCATCCTCACCCGGCTGGTAGGCCTGTGCTTCGCCGGCACCAAGCGTCACTGCCGCGACGACTGTGCTGGACGCGCCACCAAATGCCCTGAGGAAGCTGCGCCGGCCGAGGGCCACTTGTCGCTCGTCTTGCATGTCCTTCCTCCTCCTTCGGCACCCTGCCGGTTCGCGTCTATGCTGTCTGCCGTGCCTCCATGGCAAAGGCGTCGGTTTCAATGTCGATAAACAGGCGCCCCAGCGCCCCGACCGACCGGTAAAATTTGGCCGCCCCTGCGCGTTCCAGGTCGCTGAAAAAGCGTCCTGCCCAAGGCTCCATATGGCGCTCGAAGAAGTCCTGTTCTTCGCTGTCGGATATCGGAAACCGCTTGCAGGCAAAGCCGCTCATCATTTCGCATAAGCTTGCGAGATGATCTTCCGGTTCGCAATTGCCTTCCGGGCGTTCGAGCCCCAGTCGGGCCATGTCCGCGCGCAGGCGCGCAAGCGGTCGCTCGTTGAGGAAGCCAGTCAGATAATAGGATTCGTAGGGAAGGAGCTCTCCGCGCCCCACGCCGATAAACAGGTCGCTGAATTCTCGACGAACCGCTTCCGGTGCGCATGATGCTGCCGCCTGGGCAAGGCTAGAATGCGCACGGCCAATCGGGGTTTCAGGGTTAAAGTGCAGGCGCGCCAGATTGGCGAGCAGGTCGCTGCTCGGTGGCCTGATCAGAAGGGCAGCGAGCAGCGCATATTCGTCGGCTCGCGCCTGATCAATTTCGTTGACGGCAGCTGCCGCCGGGCCGACACTTGGAGCATTGGCTCCATCGGGTTGTTCCCAAGCCTCAACTGATAGCAAGTCTGGGTTCATCATATGACCTGACCATGCTGCATCACTGTAAGTTATAGTAACCCACTATCGAATGAATGCAACAGCAGGACGGTTCACGACCATGATGGAAGATCGCCGAACAGCGCCATCAGCGGGGTAATGCACCGCCATGCCGGGACAGCGCGTAACCGTCGGCTCGCGGGAAAGAACCCGGTTCTTTGCGTGACGGCGCTTGCGCAGCGGGTGGCTCCGGGGTGGCTTGAGAGGAGTCTCTATCGACGTCGCCAACCTGCTCCTTGCTTAAGGGTTCAATCCCCGCCAAGGCCTGCCGTTTGCTAGGGGACGGAGCTTTCTCCACACTCGTTTCAGGATGAGCCTCAACCGGCAAGACCTGCGTCGATGTAGGCTGATCCTCCTGCGTAACACCCTCGAGTGTGCGCGCTGCCTTCGACAAGAAACCCACCACGGTTTCTTTCGCATCGAGCGGGCCGAACCCACCCATCGAACCGGCTTCGTTGAAATCCCAAGCATATTCGGAAGGTCCCACGTAGTCGCGGATTCCGGGATCGAGCGACCACATCTTTCGCATCGCTGCATGCCTGAGTGCCTTTGGAACTTCTTTCCTCAAGAAGGCTGCTAGGTCGCTTTCGACCGTCAGGTCCTCTAGACGCGGTAGGGGTTCGGTCACCTCCGGAGCCTCAAGCTCCGACGGATCGGTTTCGACGACGATAGGGTCAGGCGAGGCAGCCGCAACATCCCCGGCGCGGACATTCGATGCCAGTTCCTTTGCCGGAGAGGGCGCATCACCTGATGTTCGCGCGTTCAGCTTTCGACGTGACCAGCGGGCGATGGGATTGTCGCGGTCGCTATTCATTCCTCTTCGCCCTTGTTGTTGCGGCCGGATAGCTCAGTGTCGCTTTGGGGAAGTCGACGATGATCGCGTCTCGCCATGGCCTCGGGATCCGCCCGATCACGTTTGCGTTTGACGAATGCCTGCTCGACATGATGGGCGTCCACGAATGCTGCGAGACGTGTCTGCAATTCGATCGGCATTGCGATCGCTTCGATGATGTCCGTATTGGTTTCCGTCAGGGATTCGGCTTCAGCCGGATCCGCAGTTACCAAGTTTACCACGATCCCGGGTGCAGCATTCGTCTGTCGTAGCGAGACCCACAGGCTGGGTTGCCTTGAACGCAGGTTTTCACGGTACATTGTGGTGTCTGTCCCGAAGAATTCGAGCTCGTACGCTCCTGCATAATATCGCGTAACCCGAGATGTTTGCTCCAGGACAGTCCATGGTGCAGCAGCCGGCGCCCCGACCAGCACTGCAGTCGGCAACCAGGCATGATCGGCCCACGGGCTCTGGAGATCTCGCCGCTCCACGATCACACCAACACTTGCTGTTTCCCGCACCATGGCTCGCGCTCCTAGCTCGCCAGTGCCGTGGCGTTCAACGGCAGACCAGCAATGATATTCTGTGGCTTCATCCGGATCGTCTGATCCGGTGTCATTGCCAGGATCAGCCAGACCGGTTGCGCCCCAACTTCGGCTGTGACTTCCCCAACATTGCAAAAGCGCAGCTGGAACAGAGCAATGATACGGTCGGCGGAAGCCGCGTCAATTTCCTCGCCCCGCCACAATGCATTGCCGATGCGCGTTGCTTCAACATCCAGTCCAACGAACCAGGCCCAGTCCTCGTCCACGATCTGATCGATCGGGTTGATCGATACCTTGACGGCGAGCAGATGATGGATCCACGCCTCCATCGCAGTGGCCAGACCTCGGCGGGCCGAACTGCTGCAGCCACCGAGCCTTAGCACCATCTCAAAGCCGTCGCTTTTGTCGAAATAGCTGCTGCCATTGGTCTCGTCGAGGATATCAAGCTCGGTGACGGCCGGGCCGCCGAGCATGCTCAAGAGTGGTGATCTGTGGCGGTTTTGCTCGTGAACCTCTATGGTTTCGGCGTCCGCGAGCAGCAGTGCTCCATCGTGAAAACTCACGCGCTGGGTACGGAAAAACAGTTCAGCAGCGCGTAGTACGCTGGGCTCCGTCTCGCCGTCGAGGGCGTTGCGCAGGACGACCTGGGTGAGCTGGTTCATGAGGAGCGGGGGCGTATCGTTCGTCGAACCGAGCGCCAGTTGCAGATAGGCTGCTTCTAGCGAGGGTGTGGTGAGAAGCCGGTCGCGGAATGCAATCATGAACCGCCAGTTTTCTCGTGCGTCCGGGTCCTCAATTGCCGCGATCTCATCGTGCGTTACCGGACGGCGCGGATGATGCATAAGGAGTTCATGGTGCAGGCGCCGTTCGGTCTCACATGCCTCTTGTGGTGGAAGTAATTCAGGACGAGCCAGATAGGCCTTGAGAAAGGCGTCTGTGACGATAAGGCGGTTGGCCTCGTCCCGGTCAAGAAGATGGTGTCCGGATGAAATCCAAAAATCCTTCATCTGTGCCGCTCCGCCAATGTGCGGATATCCACGTCTTCCATTGCGTCGCTCTCCGGATCGAATGCGATTGTCATACCCGGTTGGTCGGGCTTGGGGCGAAGCGTGCGAAATGATTCTCGAATTAGGGTGTCCTCGCTCATGCGATGGAGGGCGAGCAGGGTTCCGCAAGGATGATTGCAAAGCGATTGGGCAAACGCAACTTCCTCTTCAGCGGCCGGTAGGGCGGTTTGCAGATCAGGGGCGCCACAATGGGTCACTAGCTGTTCGGCCAGACGTTCGACGGCCGCAGCTCTTTCCGCTGCGGTTGCCTCCGTGACCACAACCAGCGTCGACCAACCGAAACTGTCGATCCCGAGGAAGCCGCCTCGGAATGCCTGCCGATCCTTGCCGTTCAGCGCGTCCGGTTCAACGCCGATGAACATGAATGTCCCCGTTACGGCCCATTCCCCAGGCGCGGCGGCGTGGGAATAGACGAACGTGTCGGACGCATCGAAGCGGAGCGTACGTGGCAGCTTCAAAGCCATGGCATGCCCGTCGCCGGATCTGTCCAGGAGGAGGACAAAAGCGCCTGAGCCAGGCTCCGTGGAGCCAAATTGGCTGCGCTCGATTCTGCGCCAACGAGCAGATCGCCCGTATCGTTGAAGTGTGCCATTCCTTCCCGTGATGAGAAGCGGTCCAGCCACCGCCTGGCCAGTGGCCCAGCTCCAATCTCCTGCCATTCGTGGAACCCGGCCATGAGATGATGGGAAAAGCTTGAGATGATCACGCTAGCATCCGTGACTTCGAAGCCCAATTCGTCAAGTGCGCCGAACTGCGGCCGCAGACCGGACTCGCGACCCTGCACCACTGTAAGCCGGATCATGGCCGAGAAGATGAGCCAGGCGGGTACTTCAGTCTCGTCTGTTTGAGCCGGCCAACTCAAACGACCGCCACCAACCAAAACTCCGTCGATGCGGATTGCATCCGGCCATTCAAACGCAACCGGTCGTGATGGCGGGGCATGCGTTGCAAGCGCATCGGCCAACGCGTTCATGCCGGCATAATGAGCCAGGCGTGCATGGCTCAGCGACATATCCGGTTCCAGTACGACGGCGAAATCAGCCAGATCATTGCGTCGCGCCCAAACCAGTGTGCCGGCTCCGTTCCTTTCTGCGAGGGCGTGCGCGTGCGTGCAGGCGTCCTCAACCCCATCCGTCACCACCAGCGTATAAGGCGGGGGTAGTCGGATGGCGCGGTCTGTGCTGGAAACCTCCTCAAACATGATGCCGGTCCATTTGTGATGACGGCGACCCTAATCTCCTTATAATGGATCCTCAGTGGAGGCGCCACCGCTCTTGGCGGGGACGCGATGGGGGAGCAACAAACATGATCCCGGAAAGACCTCGCACCATCTTCGTTTGTTCCTGTGAGCGAAGCATGCCAAGTTTCGCCGAAAGTGTCGCCCGAGGAGGACGAGGTGACCATATCACGTCAGGGGATCAATTTTGTGGTGTCGAGCTTGATCGCGTTCGCGCGGCGTTGAGTGGAGCGGAAGACATCACGATCGCCTGCACGCAACAAGCGCCGCTGTTTCGAGAGGTCGCACAAAGCCTCGGCTTTGCCGGCCAACTGGACTTTGTCAATATTCGCGAGACGGCCGGATGGTCGACACAAGCTGCTGCGGCGGGACCAAAGGCCGCTGCACTCGTTGCGATGGCGGCAGAGCCGGTAACGGCCCCTGAAACCGTGACGCTTACGAGCAATGGCGTCGTGCTCGTTTACGGGCGAGACGAAGAGGCGATCGAGGCAGGGCGACGGCTGGCCGACGAGATGAACGTCACGGTTCTTCTCAGCCGGCCAGGTGATGTTGTTCCCAGCCGAGTCTGGGATTTTCCTGTCGTGCAGGGAACGATCCGCAATGCGCGTGGCCACCTTGGTGCATTCGAGCTGACCATCGACAATTTTGCCTTGCCGTCGCCGTCGTCTCGCGAGCGTTTGCGCTTTGGTGTTGCCCGCGACGGCGCGGTGTCCCAGGCAGATGTCATTCTTGACCTTTCCGGCGGTTTACCGTTGTTTCCCGGCCATACGCTGCGCTCCGGTTACGTCCGAGTTGATCCAGCCGATCGCGTCGGCCTCGCCACTGCGATCGACAGGACGGCGAGTTTCATTGGGGAGTTCGACAAACCAAGATATATCGATTTTAGCGCTAATCTGTGCGCCCATTCGCGCTCGCGTATCACTGGCTGTACGCGCTGCATAAACCTCTGTCCCACGGGTGCGATCATACCGGCAGGCGATCATGTTGCCATTGACGCAGATGTGTGCGCCGGCTGCGGCAGTTGCGCGGCGGCTTGTCCCACCGGTGCCGCAGCCTACGCCTTTCCCGATTCAGGAGCGCTGCTCAGACGAGTGCGCACGCTGCTGCTTACCTTTCAAAGGGCAGGGGGACGCGATCCGATCCTTGTGTTCCACGACGACAATCATGGACAGGCTCTCATTGATGCGCTCGCGCGCTTCGGCAATGGACTGCCTGCCAATGTGCTGCCCGTTGCGGTCAATGAGATCACCCAGTTGGGTATTGAGGCCTGGACCGCCCCGGTCGCCTGGGGCGCCGTTGCAATCCGGGCGCTTTCGTCGACAAGGCCGAGCCATGATCTGGAGGGCCTGGATCGTAACATCACGATTGCCAATCTGCTTGGGCAGTCGCTCGGCTATGGAGCCGACGTCTGCAATATAATCTTTGAAGACGACCCAGATGGTCTGCAAGTGACACTGGCGCAAATGGAAGGGCAGGCCGCCATTGGAAATCCGGCCACGTTCTTGCCGCTGGGAGACAAGCGCAGCTTGTTGAAGAGTTCCGTCATTGGGCTGTATCAGGCTGCACCGACCCCCGTCCAAAGAATACCATTGCCAGCGGCGGCGCCATTTGGCGGACTTGATGTTGATGTTGACGGCTGCACGCTTTGCCTGTCATGCGTATCGGCTTGTCCAACTGGTGCGCTTTCCGACAGTGAAGAGCGCCCGGCCCTTTTCTTTGCCGAAAGCGCCTGCGTTCAGTGCGGGCTATGTGCTGCGACCTGTCCGGAAAAGGTCATTACCCTGGTGCCGCAAATGGATTTCCAGGCCTGGGACCTGCCGCGAAGGGTGGTCAAGGAGGAAGAGCCCTTTCATTGCATTAGATGCGACACGCCGTTCGGCACGAAAAGCACTGTCGAGCGCATCATTGCCAAGCTGGAGGGCAGCCATTGGATGTTTACCGGTGACAATGCGCGGCGGCTTGATGTGGTAAGGATGTGCGATAGCTGCCGTGTCGAAGCCGTCATGAATGAAGGGTTCGATCCTTATGAAGGTACCGCCCGTCCTGCTCCGCGGACCACGGAAGATTATCTGCGTGCCCGCGCCGGGTCGACCGACACTTCAGCTTGACATCATTTGCGGCCTGTTTCGGCTTCC
Source organism: Bacillota bacterium (assembly GCA_023391955.1). Classification (GTDB taxonomy): domain Bacteria; phylum Bacillota; class Bacilli; order Paenibacillales; family NBRC-103111; genus Paenibacillus_AR. Next base: position 32,276 of record JAEWAA010000489.1, read on the forward strand.
AGGAAACGGATCAGTGCTGCTCGATCCTTAGGATCAGTAATTGTCTGTTCAGGCATCTTTGTGCCAGGCGTGAATTTGCTTGGTCCCAGTGCAAATAGTTCCGACACGGTCTCCGGTGTCCAGACAATGTCCATCCCTTGGAGGGCGGGAGAATAGGAATAACCATCGACAGTCGCAATCCGGCGGCCAAAAATACCGTGCAGCGTTGGGCCGGCACGATTGCCCTGATCCGGATCAAGCGTATGGCAGGCGATGCAGGCGCGAAAGGACTCTGCATCGGGATTGTCCGCGAAACCCGCCATGAGATCCAATTGGCTGGGTGCGGACCTGTCCGCCCGCTGGCCGGTATCAACGTTCCACTCGCCGACAACTGGGTCGGTCCCGCCGGCCAGAATCGTCCGGCCACCGCCTGTAAAGGCAAGTGCCCACACAGCGGCACCTGCGGTGTTGATGTTTCGAGCCGGCCTGTGGGTGTACAGGTCAAACAGCACGACCCCATCTTTGAGCGCCGAGACAGCGAGATGGCGATTGTCCGCTGCCGTAGCCAGTGCGATCAAAGGACCGGTGGATACCGCATATTCGCCGATCACTGCACCGTTGCGGTCGATCTCGCGGAGCTTTCCATCGCTGCCTGCTCCAAAAAGACGGCCGTCCGCAACCGTCGCGAGCGCATTTATTGGCGTTGGCATGGATAGTCGCTTGGATGCGGCGGTTTCATCAGCCGGCCACAGCATAACCGTCGAATCATAGCCTGCGCTTGCAAGCGTCCCATCTGGCAGGAAGGTCAACGCATTGATGCTACCATCATGACCTCGCAGCACCCGGGACGAACCTTCGGGCAACGGCCAAAGTCGGATTGTTGCATCCCGTGAGCCGGACGCAAGGGTTTTTCCGTCGGGGGCGAGCGCCAGCGCGACGACCGGTCCGCTATGGCCCCTCAGGACAGAAATCGGTTCGCTGCGGCCGATCTCCCAGATCGCGATGTTTCCGTCGATTCCGGCGCTCGCATACCGCCCTTCCGGCAGAGCGACCACAACGTCTACCTGACCCTCGTGGAAGAGCAGCACCTGTCGAGCTTCGCCGGTCTCCAACGACCAAATGATCGCAGTGGCATCAAAACTGCCGGTGATGGCCGTCTCTGCGTCACTGCTCACGGCAATCGAGCGAACCGCCCCACCATGCCCCCGCAGTTCTGCTGCATAGGCTGCTGCTCCGATGATGAAGCAGAGCCCTGTCGACACACAGCGTATGGCCCATATCGCCTTCATTGTGCTTGGAACCAATTCATGATCGACTAGAAAGGCTACCTGTCGCCGGCAGCTATTTGCCGGTGGCTCACTGTCCACTCTATTCGAGGCAATGATATGATCACGAATATGGAAACCGACCCCTTCAACGTCTCCATGCGCAAGTTCCTCAAGCAGGTGGGCGTGACCTCGCAACAGGCGATAGAAAAAGCGGTCGATCAGCAGGGCCTGAAAGGGCAAGGAAAGCTGCTCGTCAGGGCGGTTATCACGTCTGAGGCTGCTGGCCTCAATCACGTCGTAGAAGGCGAGATTGATCTTGGATGAGCCCGCCGTTGCCGTGTGAACCTGCTCGAGAGGGAGGGTTTTGCGTGTCGACCATAACCTTGCTCCAGTCATCGTTCACACGCGGCCGGAGAGGCGCGTCTGCATGTATAGGGCGTTCTACTTGAAGAACCGGATCTTGCCGGCTGGGCTCACATCATAGCCGGTAAGCTCTGCGGCGCGGTCGTTGAAATCGGTTCGGGTCAGGAAACCCAACAGAGCCTGGAATGACGGCTGGAAATAAGTCCGCTGTCGCATGAGAAGGTCGAAGTTTTCCCACACCAGCGGCACGAATGCCAAGCCGGCGCCGCACGCGGCAGCGCGCGTGGCAATGCCGCAATCGGCTCTGCCGGAACGGATAGCTACCGCAAGATCGGGGCCGGTCAAGCAGGGCGGGTGCACACGATTGAGGTCAGCCGCAACTGCCCCGGCGCCGGCCAAAAGCACCGACAGCAGCATCTCGGCGCCGGCGCCATATTGACGCACGGCCATACTGGCGCCGCTGGCCAGTACGTCTTGAAGGCTGTTTAGGGACTTTGGATTTTCGGGCGGCAGCAACAGGCCCTGTTCGCGGCGCACGAAGCCGACCAGCACTGCATCGTGGAGCCTCGGCATGGCAGCTGCGGCGGCGATGTTGGCATCCTCGGCTTCGCTATGAAAATGCACCGCCGCAGCTGCCACCTCCCCGCGTAGCAGTCGCCCAACGCCACCTTCGGTGCCCTCTGCCAGACCGGCCAGGCCCGAGCCTGATTGCCGCAGGCTCCAATCAAGCAGGTCGTCCTGGCTTCCGCCGACGATGGGTGGCGGTTCAGGCGGCACCATACCGGACGGCCTTACCAGTTCCGACATCACCCAGCGATCGAGCTCATGGCGAGGAAACAGCCACTTTCCGGTCACCTTGCTGCAGGGGATGCGGCCCTCGGCGACCAGTTCGTAGAGTTTGCGCTCGCCAAGGCGAACATAGTCAGCAGCTTGCGAAGTCGTCAGCAAATCCATCCTGCATTATTATGCAGATTTATGCTGGGTTTCAATAATTTGACTTCTGCGGAGAGTATGCTCAGAAAGAATCCAGTTGGTGAGGCTGTTCATGGTGGAAACCAGCACTGCATGGCACCTGATTGCGTCCGGCGATGCAACCTTATTTGCAATCGTTGGCCTGTCGCTGCTCGTCAGCCTGTCTGCCGTGGCCGTCGCGGCGATCATCGCCCTGCCGCTTGGCGCTATGGTCGCGCTTACCAGCTTTCCCGGCCGCACGACAATCGTGGTGGTGCTCAACGGCTTCATGGGGCTGCCACCGGTTGTGGTTGGTCTGACTGTTTATCTGTTGCTGTCGCGATCCGGACCGCTGGGACAGTTCGGGCTGCTGTTTACGCCAACTGCCATGGTCATCGCGCAGGCCTTGCTGGTCCTGCCGATCATTGCTTCGCTCACGCGCCAGACAATCGAGCAGTTGTGGCTCGAATATCGCGAAGAACTCACAGCGATGGGAATCGGCTGGACTGGCCGGGTCGCGACACTCTTGTGGGATAGCCGCTTCAATCTGGTCACTGCCCTGCTTGCCGGATTTGGCCGGGCTGCGGCTGAGGTCGGCACAGTGATGATCGTGGGCGGCAATATTGATGGCTTCACCCGCACCATGACGACGACGATTGCGCTTGAAACCTCCAAGGGCAATCTCCCCCTGGCGATGGGACTTGGCATCATCCTCATTTTTATCATCCTGCTGATCAATGCGGCCGCCTGGTGCATTCGGTTGCGGGCCGAAGGGACCAGCTAGATGCGTGCTATCTCAAGCGATCTGCCTATCGTCCTCAATGGGGTCTCACTGATGGCTGGTGCGACAACAATACTGGACCAGCTGAACCTGACCATCGGCCGGGGTGGGCCAACGCTGATTGTCGGTCCCAATGGTTCGGGTAAGACTTCGCTGTTGCGGTTGTGCATGGGCTTGGCCCACCCCGCGCGGGGCCGGGTGAGTTGGGGAGGGCGGACGGATGGCGGACCTGGACGGCGCGCATTCCTGTTCCAGAAACCGGTCATGCTGCGACGCTCGGCTGCCGCGAATGTTGCCTACGGGCTTGCGCGTGCCGGCCACCCGAGCGGCTTGCGCCACAGTCGCGTGCTGGAGTTGCTCGAGACCGTCGGCCTGAGCGAACTTGCGCTGCGGCCCGCGCGCCGCTTGTCGGGTGGCGAACAGCAACGATTGGCACTTGCACGTGCCTTGGCGCGCCAGCCCGAAATCCTTCTGCTCGACGAACCAACGGCCAGCCTCGATCCGGCGGCGACCCGCGTGGTCGAGGACATAATTCATGCCAGCGTTCAATCGGGGACCAAGGTGATCATGACAACGCATGATCTGGGCCAGGTGCGCCGGCTGGCGTCGGACGTGGTCTTTCTCGTTCGCGGGCGTGTTTGCGAGCATGCCGGCGTAGCCGATTTTTTCGACCGACCCCTAACGCCCCAGGCCGCAGCCTTTGTCCGCGGCGACCTTGTCCTTGATCAACAAGACGGAGATTGACAATGCTGCTACGCCGGTTGCTTCCCATCATTGCAGTCCATCTGTGCGTCATTGGCATGCCGGCGCTGGCCGAAAACCAGTCGATCCTCGTTGCGTCGACAACATCCACTCAAGATTCAGGTCTGTTCGACCACATTCTTCCCTTGTTTGAGAAGAAGACCGGAATCACCGTCAAGGTCGTGGCACAGGGTACAGGTCAGGCGCTGGACACGGCCCGACGCGGCGATGCGGACGTGGTGCTCGTTCATGCCAAGGCACAGGAAGAGAAGTTTGTCGGCGAGGGATTTGGCGTAAAGCGCTTTGACGTAATGTATAACGACTTCGTGCTGATCGGGCCAAGCAACGATCCAGCCGGAATCAGCGGCATGAAGGACATCACCGCCGCCCTGGTCGCCATCGAGGCAAAACAGGCCGCATTTGTCTCGCGCGGCGACAGATCAGGCACCCATGCTGCAGAACTCAAATTGTGGGAGGAGGCCGGCATCGATATCGAGGACGCAAAGGGGTCATGGTACAAGGATATCGGACAGGGGATGGGAGCTGCGCTAAATGCCGCCTCCTCAATGAGCGCCTATGTCCTGGCCGACCGCGGCACTTGGCTGTCGTTCAACAATCGTGGTGATCTCGACCTCCTCGTCGAGGGCGACAAGCGGCTCTTCAATCAGTATGGGATCATTCTGGTGAACCCGCAGAAGCATCCCGAGGTCAAGGTGGAGGCAGGCACGACCTTCATCAACTGGCTGATCTCGCGCGAGGGCCAGGCAGCGATTGCCGGCTACAGGGTCAATGGGCAGCAGCTCTTCTTCCCGAATGCAGGCGGGGAACGCATGTGAGGGCTGTTGCCAAGCTGCCCGTATCTGCTCCATGATTGATCCATGATGGCAAATCACCACTCGAGGAGTGCCCTGACCAGCCTGGATGTAGCGCTTGCAACGCTTCTCGATGGAGCAGAGCCGGTCGCGCCCCGTCCGGAGCCGCTTAACCAGGCGCTTGGGAGCATTGCCGCAGCGATGCCGGCCAACCTGCCAGCATTCCCCCTGGAAGACACAGCCATCATCGACGGATGGGCCTGTTGTGCCCTTGACCTTGTGGGGGCATCTGGATACTCGCCCGTCGCACTTTCGCATGCGCCCGCCTGGGTGAATGCCGGCGATGCCATGCCGCGCGGATGCGACTGTGTCTTACAAGCTGATCTTGTCGATTGCACGACTTCGGTTGCGCTCGCAGTCGGTGAGGCTGCCCCCGGCCAGGGGGTCCGTCGCGAGGGGGAGGATATGCAAGCCCATCGACCGCCGGTTCTTGAAGGCCGGACAATTTCTCCTGCCGACCTGCTGATTGCACGCAAGGCAGGACTAAGCCAGATCGCCGTGCGTCGTCCCCGCGTGCGACTAATCGATGTCGGTGCAGGTGATCGGCAGGCCGCCTCGCTGTGTTTCCTTGTTGAAAGCTTGCTGGCCTCGAATGCATCTATTGCCGCAGTGGATAAGATCAGTTGCGATGCTCTGTCGATCGCAGCCGCCCTTGCAAGCGAGATGTGCGACCTGCTTGTCCTGCTCGGCGGCACCGGTGAGGGTCGGTTTGATGCCACTGCCGAAGCCTTAAGGAGCGCTGGCGCATTGACTGCACATCGCATTGCTGTGCGGCCCGGTGAAACGAGCGCGATCGGCCGGCTTGGCAGTACAGCTGTGATCGCATTGGCGGTTACGCCGGAAAGTGTCCTCGCCGGTTATCTGGTATTTGTTCAACCGCTCCTTGATCGCCTGTCGGGACGTTCTCACCGGCAGGGTCTTCCCATGCCGCTGGCGCGAAAGATTGCGTCGAAGGTTGGCATCAGTGAGGTCGTTCTGCTCGCAAGAGAGAAGGACATGTGGATGCCGCTGGCGGTTGGGACATTTCCGTTGGAGGCTATTCGGCTCGCAGAAGCATGGCTGATCGTGCCGGACGATTGCGAGGGATATGACGCCGAAACGGTGGTTGCCGCTATGCCTCTCCGCAACATGAACTGAGCCTCCTCCAATGATCTCATCTCCTTCTTCAAAGACGCAAAGTACCGAGCAAAAGCAATTTTTGACGATCCTGTCGCGCGAGGAGGCCATGGCGCGGTTCGAGGAGGCTTTGGGTTCATGGCAGGTGTCGACGCAAAGACGCAGCCTGGCCGACGCGCTTGGGATGGTGCTTGCAGAAGATGTCGCAGCGCCAGTCGATGTTCCACCCTTCGATCGTTCCAATGTGGACGGGTTTGCGGTGCGTGCAGCAGATCTGACAACAGCCTCGGAACTTCACCCCGCTCGGTTGATGCTGAATCAGGAGACGATTGCCTGTGGCACTGTTCCACAAGTAGCAGTCGTGCCGGGTACAGCCACACCAATCGCCACCGGAGGCCCGCTTCCCAGGGGTGCTGACGCTGTCGTTATGATCGAACATAGCCAACCAGCGGAGAATGGAGCCGTCGAGATGTTTCGACCTGCATCTCCGGGGCAATTCATCTCGAGCGCCGGATCGGACATGGCCCGGGGAGAAGTCGTCTTGCGGGCCGGATCGATCATTGGCGCCCGCGAGATAGGGATGCTCGCAGCCTGCGGAACCGCGCATGTCACCGTGGCCTGCAAGTTGCGCGTCGCTGTTGTGTCCACCGGTGATGAACTCGTGCAACCAGGCGAGCCGCTGCGGCCGGCTGGCATCTATGACGCCAACGGAGCGATCATCAGTGCCGCAGTCATCGAAAACGGTGGTGAGGCTAGCTTTCTTGGGGCATTTGCGGATGACGAGGAAAAGCTCGAGGCGGCTATGCGCGACGCGCTCGCCTCGCATGATGTTTTGATCATGTCAGGGGGGACATCCAAGGGAGCTGGAGATATCAGCTACCGGATTATCGAGCGTCTTGGATCCCCGGGCATTATTGCCCATGGCGTTGCTCTTAAGCCTGGAAAGCCACTCTGTTTGGCCGTGTGCGATGGCAAGCCTGTCATCATCCTGCCGGGTTTTCCGACGTCGGCGATGTTCACTTTTCATGACATGATTGTGCCTGTCTTGCGACGTCTGGCGCGCTTGCCGCCGCGTGTCGATATCCAAACGAGTGCGCAACTGCCATTTCGCATCGCTTCCGAACTCGGGCGCACCGAATATGTCATGGTGTCCTTGGTGCAAGGGCGTGATGGGCTGACTGCTTATGCTTCCGGCAAGGGCTCGGGAGCAATAACCGCTTTCACTCAGGCCGATGGCTTCATTCGTATCGATGCACTGGCCGACCACCTGCCGGCAGGTGAGAACGTGCAGGTGACCTTGTTCACGCCGCAGGTAAGGGTGCCCGATCTAGTCGTTATCGGCAGCCATTGCACAGGCCTTGATCTGGTTGTCAGCAAAATCGTCCAGAAGGGTATTTCCGTGCGATCACTGGCTGTTGGAAGCCTGGGCGGTCTTGCAGCCGCCAGACGTGGGGAATGCGACCTTGCACCCATCCATCTGCTTGACGCACAGACCGGTGTCTACAACAGACCGTTTCTGGCTGAAGGGATGGAACTGGTACCCGGCTGGCGGCGCATGCAAGGCATCATATTCCGCTCGGGTGACATGCGATTTGAGGGGCGCAGCGCAGCAGAAGCGATGAAAGCAGTGCTGGCCGATCCGGAATGCATGATGGTCAATCGTAATCAGGGCGCCGGCACGCGCATCCTGATCGACCAATTGCTCGGCCATGCCCGCCCTGACGGCTACTGGAACCAGCCCCGCTCGCACACCGCAGTGGCTGCCGCCGTCGAACAGAGACGTGCCGATTGGGGCGTTACCATCGCTCCCATGGCACGAGCAGCGGGCCTCGGCTTCATACCGTTGACGGAGGAGCACTATGATTTTGTAGTGGTCGCAGAGAGCCGGGAGCGCGAACCGGTCCACGCCTTCCTTGAAGCGCTCTCGTCAAGCTCCATGCAGGACGCGTTGGAGCAAGCCGGCTTCAGTCGCGCTGGCTGACGTAAACCGCAGAACCTCCATGATCACGT
>JAEWAA010000491.1 GCA_023391955.1 Bacillota bacterium
GGCCGGAGCCTGGGTCTGGGCCTTGGCCGCCTCCTCCGCTCTGGCTGCCGCAACAGCCTTGGCCACCGAATCCTCCAGCTCGTTTTGCTTGTAAAGCTTGATCCCCTTGTCATAAACCTGAAGGTTCAAGGCATCCGCCTTATTGCGGACCTCCTGGGCGGTCAGCTGCGGGGCGGGGGACGGGGTTCCGGGCTCCGGGAGAACCGGTGTGCCCGCTCCTTTGGCCGAAATCATCAGCTGCAGGAGCAGGGCGCCTGCGATCATACCGGTACCCAATCCGTATTGGAAAGGCTTATTTTTTCGCATTTGCCTCCTCCTCCTGTAGGGCCAGCTGGATGATCAGATTAACCTCGCCTTTGTTCAGACCGCACTTGCGGGCGATATAGTCCACTGATTTGCCGTCATCATGCAGGCGCAGCACTTCCTCATAGCGCCCCCGGATGCCCGCGGCGGGCTTCTGCGGCTCCTCCGGAACCGGAATCGGAAGCGGCTCCGGCTGGGGAAGGGGCAGCGTTTGAGGCGGCACGGTGCTTCTTGCAGGCGCCTGCCCCGCATTCTCCGCGGTCATCAAAACAAGACGCTTCCAATCCTGGCGCTCCTGCTGAAATTCCTGCTCCAGCCGTTCCATCCGCTCGGTCATCTTGTGGAGGGATTGGTTGTGGCTTTCCTTCATATGGGCGATGGTGTCCAGAAGCTTCTTATTGTCCTCCTCCAGCTCGGCCATAAACCCTTCCATAGTCTCCTCCACCTCCTGCATAATCTGCGGGGACTCGGACGGGACCTGTTTTTTGGGTTTGGCGAACAAAAAGGAAAACACCACTATGCATAACCCGATCAGAACTACATATATGTATGGCTCATTCATAAACCGTCACTTCCGCTTCTTCCGGCCGCAAGGCCCGGGTTTTCACAGGGACACATCCACATGATGGCCCTTGTAGGGATGCTCCGCCTGGGCTGGAGTCTGATTGGGGGAGGATTCTGACGCGCCTTGGGAAGTTTGGGCGGCGCTGCCTTGCCTGCGTTTTTTCTCCTCTTGTCCGTTGCGGATTGCGGATTTATCCGTTTCCTTCAACCCTTCGGTGCGCTTGCGGGCGCCTTCTGCAGTCCGCTGCTGCACCTCGGCCAAGGCCATCTGGTCCACCTGGGGCTTCTGCTGGATTTCCCGCTGAAGCTGCCCGGCATCGGCGTTCTTATGTACGGCAAATGACATGTCCACTGCTTTGAGGCTCATCATTCTCCCCCTCCCGCATTAAAAATTGGCTGTCGTTACAATATCCCCGCTTTCCATCTTAAAGCATACATGTGAGGCGGGATCCTTAATAAACCGGGTGAACCGCCCGATCACGACCTTGGCTCCGCCGTAGATCATCGAAGTGACCATTACCACTGCCTTATCCGTATCCTCCAGCGATTTTTCAATCACCAGAATTTCATCCTTTATGACCGACATGGCCTCCACCAGCTGCTTGCGGGTATGCACCAGCTTGATCCGCATGCTGAGGCGTTCGGGATTCAACTGCCCATTGGCAGCCATTTGGTCCAGCAGCACCAAGGCCTTTACCGTTTTGTCCATATTATCCATATGCTCACGCAAGCTTTGCCGCAGCTGCACCAGCTTGTTCCGCAGCTCCGGAGCTACACCCACCTCAATGGCGGTAATGGTGGACATGGAGTTGCCCACCGTCCGGGCTACGACCTTCTCGCCCGCTTGTACGGTGCCCCCAACAATCAGCCCCTTGGTCCCCTGGCAGACAACTGAGCGGCCGGCACGAACATTGGAGTGCATAATGCTTTGGGAGACGATGACATCCTCCCCCGCCTCCACTATGCCATCCTGGATAAACGAGCTTTTAATGGATTTCCCGGCTTTAACGCTGCCCTTATTCTGGCCGAGAATCCCTCCGCTGATTTCGATGGACCCTTCCGCCTCCAGCTCCGCAGCTTCCACCCCGCCGCTTATGCGGATGTCCCCTGCAGCCCGGACCTTAAAGCCGGGCTGCACATTCCCGCGGATCACCACGGAGCCGATAAAGTTAATATTGCCAACATTGAAGTCCACATCCCCGTTTACTTCATAGATGGGGAATACATTGATTTTGTCGCGGTCCGTCTTCACCACAACGCCGTCGATAGCCGCGTAGATGCCGCTTTGTTCGGCATCGGTAATCACGTTTTTGCCCAGCTTGAAGCGCACTTCCTTGCCGGTTCGGGCAAACAACGGCTCACCTGTAACAGCCTTTCCGTTTTTGCCCTCCTCCGACGGAATGCGGCGGGCGATGATTTGGCCTTTTTGAATATTGTTAATGGATGTTACTTCTTTATAATTAACAGTCCCATCCTCACGTTCCATGGGTCTTTTTGTTTTCGTATCCAAATCGAAGACCCATTCCATATAGCCGTCCTTGCCGTCTACCGGCTCATCCCCGGAAGCAACCATTGTTTTTCTTGCAAGAAAAGGGCCGGCATCTCTGGCGATCTGCTCCAATATTCCCTGATCAATGCCATAAACAATGTGATTGTTTTTCAGTAGCTCTTCCAATTGGGACAGCTTGCACGAAAATCCCTGCTCCACGTTTGTAAAATGAACAAACGCCTTCAGCTTGTCGTTGGAAACCGTAAGGTTCACGTAATATTCCAAAGGCAGGACCTGCTCATCCATTATCGCACCTTCTTCCGACACTCATGAATTCTGCATTAATTGTTCCTTGAACCGGCTTAAGGCACCGCGCAACCGGAGAATGGCCTTGGAATGAAGCTGGGATATTCGAGAAGGTGAAAGAGACATGACTTCAGCGATTTCGCTTAGGGATAGGTCTTCGAAGTAAAAGAGGGAAACCACAGTCCGTTCTTTTTCCGTCAGGCGTTCAATAGACTTGGCCAGCATTTCCTTGAGGAATACCTCGTTGACGGTATCCTCCGGTTTGGCAGCCCTTTCGTCAACCAGCAAGGACAAGCGGGTTTCCGCTTCCTCATCCCGGATGGGATCATCGAAGGATCCGATGGTCGTGACGGCAATGTCTTGAAGCATCTGCTGGAATTCGGGAATGGAGATCTGAAGATGCACGCTCATTTCCTCGTCGGAAACCGAACGCAAATATTGTTGCTCTAATTTTTGGTATGCGTCTTCTATCCTTTTGGCTTTCTCCCGCACGGAGCGGGGAACCCAATCACCCTGCCTGAGCCCGTCGATAACGGCGCCGCGGATCCGCCAGGAGGCGTAGGTCTCAAACTGCAATCCGCGCAGGTAATCAAACTTTTCCACAGCATCAATGAGACCGAGTATGCCGTAGCTGTTCAAATCTTCCTTGGAAACATTCCGCGGAAGGCCGATGGCTAACCGGTTGCTGACGAAATCCACCAGCGGCAAGAAAAGCTCAATCAATTCCTTTTTGGCTTCAACCTTGCCTTCTTCCTTCCATAAGCGCCATAGCTCCATATGGGAAATTTTGGATGTTTTATGCTCCATCAAGGTCAAGGTTCACCACCCTTATTTATCAGTCATCTGGCGTAATGCCTTTACCGCGTCCTCCGTCCGGTGTTCCCCGAAATCGGTGGAAAGCTTGGGCGGATTCAAAGGCGTAAAGCCAGTGTCGGTCTCTACCGGGGGCAAAATGGACGAATCATCCTCCGGTGTGGCCAGGTCAATCCTTGTTCCTCTTACTTCTTCCTCCCGCTCCAGCTCCCGGGAAACGGCTTCTGCCGCGGATTCCGGAGTTTGGGCGGACTGGGCGATAAGCCCCAGCAGCCAACGGGCCAAAAATGTAATTAGAAAAAGAAAGATAAAGCTGTACAGGCTCTGAATGAACGCCGTCTTCAAGATGTTATGCGGCATGGAGAGGGCCAAGGTGCCCGCAAAGCCGATTAATCCCGTGATAAGGTTCCATTTCAAGTTTCCGGCCATGGCTATATTTCCTTTACTCCGTGTTGTACACTGCGGATCATCAGCTTTCCGGTGGTGCAATCAAACTCAATGGTGCGGCCGTAGTTGCCGCCGGTATCCTCCGATAGAATGGGAATCCGGTAGCGGGCCAGCATTTCCTTGCAGGAATCTACATTCCGGGGGCCAATCCGCATGGTGTCACTGTTGTTGGAGAAGGCGAACATTTGCGCGCCCCCCGCCATCTTGGCTTCCATTCGGCTAACCGCGGCTCCCAGCTTTTCCATCTTGGCAATCATGTCGGGAAGTGCCGTATCCGCATATTTGGCGATGTTCAGGCTCCCTTCCTTGGCAATATCCGAAGACGGCAGCATCACATGTGCCATACCGGCGATTTTGGTTCTGGCATCATACAGCGTAACGCCGACACAGGAGCCGAGACCCGTCGTCTTCAGAATGCCCGTAATGGCGGCCACATTCAAATCTGCCATTCCAACCTTAATAATTCCGTCTTGGGTCATTCGTGAGGCACTCCCAACGCTGCAAAAATTCTGTCAAAGGACTCAGGATCGGGAATCGGGAAAAAATGTCCCTCCACTTCATCTTTGCCCTCCAGGAATGCCGTATCAATCAGAAGTGCATGGTCCCCCATC
>JAEWAA010000496.1 GCA_023391955.1 Bacillota bacterium
ATGAATGGGGTTTGTGACTTTAAATAGAGGAGCTCTTATTCTCCAGCCACCGGTACACCTCATCCGCTGACGGAATCGAAGACTGGGCCCCCGGCCGGGTAACGGCAATAGCCGCGGCGGCATTAGCCCAACGCAGGGCCTCCTGCACGGAATCCCCCCGGTCCCGGGCGGCGGCATAAGCGCCGATGAAGGTATCCCCTGCCGCTGTCGTATCCACGGCCTCCACCCGGAAGGCGGGCACACTTACCCGCTCTCCTTCCTTGGAGGCGTAAACCACACCGGCTGCCCCCAGCGTCACAATAACCTCGCGGACACCGCGGCCAAGCAGCCATTCCACGGCAGCTTCCGCATTCTCGCGGCTGTCCACCTTCATACCGCTGATGGCTGCCGCCTCGGTCTCATTCACTACCAGCACATCCACAAGCGCCAGCACCTCATCCTCCACCTTGCGGGCCGGTGCCGGATTTAAATAAACGGTAGCGCCAAGAGTACGTGCACGGCGGACGGTAGCAGACGTCGTCTCCCACGGAATTTCATTCTGCAGCAGCACCCCATCAAGCCCAACTCCGGCGTCGCCTGCCGCGGCACCGATCAGCCCGGCTTCCATATCCTCCACACTCAGCCTTCCATTGGCGCCGGAGGAAAGAATAATGTTGTTTTCCCCGTGGGCATCCACCGTAATAAAAGCCATTCCCGAGGTGCCTTCCTTCTCCAGCACCCCCGCAGTATCTACTCCGGCCTTCCCCAAGGCTTCTACCAACGGACCGCCGAAGGGGTCACGGCCAACAGCGCCGATCATCAGCGCCTGTGCTCCCGCACGGGCAGCTGCAACCGCCTGGTTGGCGCCTTTGCCACCGGGGATATAGGCAGTTTCCAGCCCGCTCACCGTCTCCCCCGGTAGCGGATGCCGCTCCACCCGGTTTACCACGTCCATATTGATGCTGCCTACCACCGCTATTTTACCCATCCATTCCACCAGCCTTTAGTAATTATGAGTCCGCGTGTCCCTTCAGCTTCCGGAAGAAATCCCGCATAATATTATCCCGCTCCACCCAATAGGCACACCGGATAAAATGCCGCCCCGCATCCTCGCTTAGGGTAAGCTGGTCTGTCAGAACCGGACTGTGCACCAGATGGGTCGGGATAAAGTCCGGATCAACCAGAAACGCGATGGCCGTCATATCCCACATAATTTTGGAAAACCCGAAATGATCCTCCCGGAACCCGTAGAACCGCTCCATCAAAAAGTCCCCGATGGCCCCGCAGCCCTTCACATACCGTTCCATCTCGGAGGTAGTGGTGTTCAGCCCCGAAGCAACCCCGTAACAGGGAATCTGCACTAAAGGCACACCGCAGTCAAAGATAAGCCGCGCCGCGGGAACATCCTGTACTTGGTTAAACTCATCCTGGACAGGCCAATGCCGGGCATGTCCCCCCAGCCAGACTACCACTATACGGTCCACAATCGCCGGCTCCATCAGAATGGCGGAAGCCACATTCGTTATCGCTCCGATGGCGACGACATAAAGAGGGTCCTCCGCAGAAGATGCCATGGCGCGCCGAACCAGGTCACGCGCCGCTTCACTCTCCACCGGCGTCTGTGCATCAGGCAGATAACTCCGGGAGCCGCGGTACACGAACCCCTCCGACGGCCGCTCCATCCGTTCCAGCAGCAGGTGAAGCTCCTCATAGCTGCGTTCCATACCATCCTCCGGACCGGTGCTCATATGGTTGAAGAAAGGCGCGGCGTACAGGGCCTCCACCTTCAGCTTTTCCGGCGAAAGCAAGGCATACACCACCGCAAATTGGTCATCAATTTCGTTATAGGTGTCCGTGTCCAGGACCAAACGGACCGGCGCGTCCGGCACCCGCTCCAGCTTGCGGACCAGCTCGGCATTAAAGGCAAACGGCTTCTTCATTGTTCGTTTCCTCCCCTGATTATGAACGTTGGATATTGGAAATCCTGCTCCTCCAGCATAGCAGCAGCCAATTCCTCAAAGCTCTTCAAATTCAGGGGAGTTCTGTTCAAATCCGGCGGGAAATCTCCAGCACCCGCCTCATGCCGGCGCGGATCTGCAGCTCATTGGCGAAGGAAAAGCTAAACCGGGCCCATTCGTCCATCTGTCGCAGGGGATCGCAGATCACCCCGGGGACAAAGGCGATAGAGGACTCCAAACAACGCTCCAGAAGAGCCGGGGAGGATATCCCCTTGCCCAGCCGGACCCATAAGTTCAAACCGCCGCCGGGACTGGACCACTGCCAGCCGGAGTCCCGCAGCTCCTCCTCCATCACATCCTTGCGGATCTGCAGGGCAATCCGCAGCTTGCCCAGATGCTGCTGCAGCCGCGCAGAGGTAAAGTAGTGGAGGAAGATTTTCTGATTGAGAAGCGGAGTGCCGTTGTCCGTCAAGGATTTGGCTGTCAAGAGATGCTTCATAAGCGGCGGCCGGCAGGCTACGCAGGCAATGCGGAGGCCAGGCGACACATATTTGCTGAACCCCCGGATGTACAGCACCACCCCTTCGGTATCATAAGTAAACAAGGGTGGGGGCGGTTCTTTGCCAAAATAAATATCGTGATTGGTATCGTCATCCACCAGCAAGCAGCGGTACTGCTCCGCAAGCTCCACCAGGCGCTTCCGCTGCTCCGCCGGAACGGTGTAGCCCGTCGGGTTATGGAAGGTAGGATTCATATAGAACAGCCGGGGCTTATAATGCCGCATGCACCATTCAACCTGCTCCATATTGTAGCCATGCGGGTGAATATCCACCGTGACCAGCTTGGCCCCCGCCTGCAAAAAAATATCCACCGCCGAGCTGTAGGTCGGCCGTTCGATAAGCACCGCATCCATGGGCTTCAGGAAAATCCGCGAAATGAGATCGATGGCCTGCTGCGCGCCGGAGGTGACCAGAAGCTCAGAAGCCGAAAGATGGAAGCGGTGAATGTGGGAGAAATGCCGGCAGAGGGTTTCCCGCAGCTCCTCATCCCCCTGGAGAGGGGCATAGGTGGCCAGCACCTTCGGATAGAGGTCGAAGACCTTTTTGACATAGTCGGAAAAATACATATTCGGCAGCAGGTTCGGATCGATCAGCGCCTCCGAAAATTGGTAGCTCACCGGAACCTGATGGATTTCCGACAAGCGATTGCGCACAGAATAGGCGGGAACAATGGCCCCAATGGAAGGCTCCGGCGCACAGGCTCCGGCACCGGGATGCACATAATATCCCGCTTTATCCCGGACATAAACCAATCCCCTGTTCTTCAGCTCCTGATAAGCGCGGAAAACCGTAAGCCGGTGCACCTTCAGCTCTATAGCCAGGCTGCGGACGGAGGGCAGCTTCTCATGGGTTTGCCACTCCCCCCGGCCAATCCGGGTAACCAGATAATCCACCACCTGCTCAAACAGATGAAACGGCTGAGCTCTTTCGTTTGACTCCTTTTGCACTCCATTCACCTCCCCTTAACACGCGTGTCATATCCCTATTGTACATGATTTCCAGGCTGTCTGTTCTATCCATTCCCATCTGTTCTAAGCCTTCTCCCTTATGATAAAAACCAATATCCATTCACGCTCGCTACTCAGCAAAGCACCTTAGGAGGAATTAGAATGATCGCATTGGGCTTTACGGTTATGTGCCTAATCTTCGGAACAACCTTTCTTGCCATCAAAGTGGGAATTGATGCGGGACTGGCGCCGTTTTATTCCGCAAGCATCCGGTTTATCGCTGCAGGGGGACTCCTGTTCTTGTACATGCTGTGGAAGAAAAAAGCAGCCCTCTCCCTTTTATGGCGCAAGGAGACGATGATTACCGGTTTCCTGGTGACCTTCGGCACCTTCTCCACCCTGTATTGGGCAGAGCAGCATATCAGCTCCGGACTGGCTGCTGTTTTGTCCGCAACCGGCCCGATTATGATTCTGCTGCTCCAGACTGTCCGCACCCGCCAAAGGACACCCTTCTTATCCGCAGCGGGCTGCGCAGTGGGCTTTGCCGGGGTGTTCGTGCTGATGCTGCCCGGTCTGAAGCTGGACTTTAGCTATATGTGGCTGGCAGGCTGTCTGGTGGTGCTGGTGGGGGAGCTTTGTTATTCGGGAGGTGCGCTGTACTCCAAGTCCGTGATGGACCGCCGGCCCGATGAATCGCCCCTTGCCTTGAACGCCGCGCAGATGCTCTTCGGCGGTGTCCTGCTTCTTATTCTGTCCTTGCTTGTGGAGCATCCCCAGCCGGCCCAAATCCTTACCCTTCCGGCATTGGGCTCCATTCTGTACCTGGCTGTAGCGGGGTCGATGATTGGCCACAGCCTGTTTTATTGGCTCAACGCCAAAACAAATCCGGTTTTCCCCTCCACCTGGCTCTACATCTCCCCATTGATTGCCATGGGACTGGGCAGCCTGGTCTACGGGGAAGCCTTCTCCTGGATTTCCGCAGCCGGTGCGCTCATTATTCTGGCGGGCATCATCCTGGTGAATCTCCGCAGCCTGCAGACGCTTCTGGGGAGCCGCAAGCAGGCCGCCCCGCTTCCTCTGCAGAGTAATGCCGAATCGGCGTAGAGTCCAAAAAAAATCCGTACTTCAGGCGCTGCAATTGCAGCGGCTAAGGTACGGATTTTTTGCGTCGGATCGGCTAAGCTTGAGAATTCGAAGGAGTATCGGAGTGTTCCTGCGCCGCGGCTGTCTCCTGCAGCCACCCGAGAATCGCATGC
This sequence comes from Bacillota bacterium, assembly GCA_023391955.1. GTDB lineage: Bacteria > Bacillota > Bacilli > Paenibacillales > NBRC-103111 > Paenibacillus_AR. The sequence goes on from JAEWAA010000496.1 coordinate 4,701, forward strand.
TCCGGCAGGGGTTTGCTGATGAAGTACCCCTGGATTTTGTCACATTTCCGGCTCCGCAAATACTGCAGCTGCTCCCGGGATTCCACACCTTCGGCAATAACCTCCAGTCCCATCCGGTGGCCGATCATGACGATGGAGCTTGCCAAGGACCGGCTCTCCGGTGCGCTGGGCACGTCGTCAATGAAGGTTTTATCCACCTTCAAGGTGGTGATGGGAAGTGCTTTAAGGTAGCTGAGAGACGAATATCCCGTTCCGAAATCATCCAGTGCAATACGCAGACCCAGGGATTTCAGGTAGTCTAGCTTCTCCACGATCCGCTCGAAGGATTCCATAAAGATGGATTCGGTAATCTCAATTTCCAGATATTCAGGGGCCAGATCGGCCTCCTTCAAGGACTCCAGGACCGTACTGATAAAATCATCCTGAACCAGCTGCACCACGGAGATATTGACAGAGATCCTGTAGGGTTTACCGTCCCGCCGCTGCAGCTCCCGGATGAACCGGCAGGCCTTGACCAGGACCCAAGCGCCAATGGGAAGGATCAGCTGGCAGGCTTCAGCAATGGGTATGAAGGACAACGGCGACACATTGCCCAGAACCGGATTGGTCCAGCGGATCAGCGCCTCGAACCCCGATACCTCGTTGTTCTGAAGCTCATACTGGGGCTGGTAGTGCAGTTCCAGCTCCCCGTTCTGGAGGGCGTTGCGCAGATGCCGCTCAATTTCCATCCGTTTGGCAAAGGATTGCTGCAGCGTCGCACCGTACACAATATAGCCGCCCTTACAGGTTTCCTTGGCTTTGTACATGGCCACATCGGCAAACATCAGCAGCTCCTCCGCCGACTGGCCGTCCTCCGGATACCGGACAATACCGATGCTGGGGGCCAGATGAATGACGCTGCCTCCAACCAGGAACGGCTCCTTCAGCCAGCGGATCAGCTGATCCCCCGTCCGGGCAACGGCTTCAGGGGATTGGAAACCCTCATGAAGCATCACGAATTCGTCCCCGCCAAGACGGTAGAAGATTCCCTCCACTCCGTCAAAGGACTCCAGCCGCCGGCTGATCAGCTGAATCAATTCATCCCCTACGGAATAACCCATGGTGTCATTGATATATTTGAAATTATCGATATCCATATAGAAGATAACCGCACAAGCATCAGGCGACCTCACATAACGCTCCAGCTCCACAGTCAGGGATAGCCGGTTGGGAAGGCCGGTAAGGGGATCGAAATACGCCAGCTCATGAAGCTTATTCTGCGAGGTTTTCAGATCATGAATATCCGAATCGGCGCCTACTACCCGCATAATCTGTCCGGTCTTATCCCGGATAGCCTTGCCTTTGCCCAGAAACCAGCGGTATTCCCCGGTCCCTAGCCTCAAGCGGTATTCATATTGATAAAAGTCGTTTTTGCCGGTTTTATGCTCATCGATGCAGTGCTGGTAACCCGCCAGATCCTCAGGGTGAATCATTTCCGCAAAGGAAAAATCCTTCACTCTCCGCGATGGCTCCACCTTCAGCAGATCCCACCACCTTTGGGAAATGAACGTTTCCTTGGTGCTGTAGTCAATCTCCCAGATTCCGTCATTGGTGGCTTCGGTAATCAGGCGGTACCGCTCCTCGCTTCTGGTGAGCATCGTCTGATTCTCCACCAGCCGGTCATACTGCTCCATCAATTCATCCTGAAGAGCAGTCAATTCTTCGTAAGTTGCCTCCAGTTCCTGATAGCTTTTTTGAAGCATAACTTCATAGCTTTTGCGATCGGTGATGTCGGTCATCGATCCGGCAAAGCGCTTCGGCTCCCCGGCAGCTCCCCGGCTGACCTTACCGCGCACCTGAAACCAGATATCCTCACCCGATTGCTTGCGCATCCGGTATTCCGTGGAATAAAAGGGGGTTTCTCCGTTCAGATGAGCCTGCATGGCCCGATCCGCTTCGTCCACATCCTCGGGATGAATCATCTGCTTCCAGCCGTCATCACAGGTTATGTACAGATCCTTGGGGTAACCCATCAGCTCGTACCAACGGTCCGAATAATAGGAATGCCCCTTCTCCAAATCCAAGTCCCAAATCACAGCGTCCGAGCCGTCGGTGGCAAGCCTGAACCGCTCCTCGCTGACAAACAGACTTTCCTTAACCGAGGACAGCTCCTTGTATTGGCGGCGGAGCACCTCCTCGGAGGCCTCCAGGTTGTGGTTGAGCATGGTCAGCTCCGTGTTGCTGCTTGCCAGTCTGCGCCGCATTTGGCGAACCTGCCGGATATGAACGAGAAGCAGGAGGATAAAGCCCACAAGCACGGCAAACGACCAAAGCACACCCAGTACAAGATTCCGGTATTCATCATAGAAGGAAAATGGCTTGTTAAGAATGAGGCTGCCCTTGGGAAGACTATCTTCTCCCACGCCAAACTTCTGCAGCATGTCATAATTGAAGGTAGTTGTAAATTGTTCGGGCTTCACCCGGGGAATATCATCCGCCCGTTCCCCTTTTAGGATCCGCAGGGCTAATTCTGCAGCTTTCTCGCCTTGGGTCCGTCCGCTGATGGTGCTGCCGCCGAAGCCGTCGTAGGGGATGCCGAAATCATACTGGTGATAAACCGGAACGGCACTGATTGTGCCCAATTCCTTCGCCGCTGTTTCGAATTCCACGGTACTGCCGGTGACGTCGCTGAAATAGGTGGTCATCAAAATCATGTCCCGCTCCGGGTCCAACCCCTTCGCCAGCTCCAGCACTTGGGGGAAGGTTTTGCCGTCCAGGGGGACGATAGCAAGCTCCGGATACGTTGCACGGATCCGCTCTTGGATCTGCTTGCCCGTCATCTCTCCGCTTTCGGAGCGGTCATGCAGCAAGTAGACGTTGGAGATGTCGGGATTCACCGTCAAGGCGGACTGGATTGTGGGGACCGGGTCTACATTTTCCAAAACACCGGTTATGTTGGATTGGCCATAGAGCAGATTGTCTGAAGCCCCTTCCACAATGCCGGCATACACCACCGGGGCATTGTTGAACAGGCTTTTGCGGAATTGCAGGGCAAAATCCACCGCGAAATCATCCAGCGCCACAATCAGATCAATATCGGTTCCCGAATATTTGTAGAGCAGGGTGGAAAACAGGTTCTCCCGGTTAAAGTCTGAGGGAAATCTCTTCCAATCGGCATATTCGGTATAGATTACCGGATGAAGGTCAGCCTTCTTCAGGGCTTCCGTTACTCCCGCCGTTTCTTCATCCGACCATTCGAAGCCTTTGTGGTAGGAATTCAGAATAAGGACTGTCGGCGGGGCTGTCAGCTTTTCTTCACCGCGGGCAGTTAGTG
>JAEWAA010000559.1 GCA_023391955.1 Bacillota bacterium
GTTCATAGGTCATCCAGATCGGCAGGTTCCGGTTGTACACCTCAGAGGGATACTCCCTGAATTTCCCCGGATCATAGGTGGGCCTGCTGGCCATAGCCAGAATTTCCCCGTTGGTCGGGTCCATGGCAATGCCGATGATCCGGTCCGGCTGATGCTGCACCATCGCCTGGTCCATTTCCCGCTCCATGACGGATTGGATGTAATGGTCCAAGGTCAGCTGCAGATTGAGCCCGTCCTGGGGTGCGTTGTATTGATCCGTAGAGCCGGGCATGGTTCCGCCGCTTGCAGTGGAGAGAAACGACACTCCTCCGCGGATGCCTTGCAGCAAATTATTGTACGAAGCTTCCACTCCTGTCAAGCCCTGATTATCAATTCCAGTAAAGCCCAATATATGGGAAGCCAAAGTTCCAAAAGGATAATAGCGTTTGTTGTCCTCCGCCACCACAATGCCCGGCAGCTTCAGCTTGTTGACCTCCTCCGCCTTCTCTGGCGAAATCTTCCGGCCGCCCGGCTGGATTCGTTCGATCATGGACCGTTTTTTGAGGATATCCAGCACTGATTGCTCAGAGATCTGCAGCACCTGGGCCAATTGGCGGGCCGTACCCTCGGGATCCTTGATTTGAGCCGGTATGGCCATAATGGTGGGTGTGGATACATTATACGTCAGCTTGACGCCGTTTCTGTCCCACACCTCCCCACGCTTCGCTTCAAACGGAATATTGCGGCGCCAGGATTCCTCCGCTTTCTCCGCCAGGTCCGGCCCCATCCACAACTGCACGTATGCCAGACGGATAATCAGGGCGGCGAACAGGACTGTTCCCCCCAGCATGGCATACCATAAACGGCGACGTATGGTTACATTGGAAACCCGCACGGGCGCTCTCCCCCATTCGCAAATAGTCAGACTCGTACAATTCATGACTATTCGGGACAAACAGGGGTTAGAACAAGCTCGTGCGGGAGGTGCCGCATCCGATATTAGGGTTTTTGGGACGTCTGCGGCGGGGGAGTCGGCGAAGAAGATGCCGCTCCCGCCGGCTTCCCGGAAGGTGATGACTTTGGCGGGGGCGTTGGCGTCGCAGCTTTGCCCGAAGGGCTGGGAGTAGCCTTGGCCTTGCCGCTTGGTGAAGGCGTTGCAGAATGTTCCGCCGCTTCCGGCTCAGCCCCATCCGAACTCGGCTTAAGGGTGAGCAGAAGCTCCCGGTTATTCTCATCTCCCGTCACCGTCTGGCCGATTACATAACCCTCCCCTTCCGTCTTGCACTTCAGGTCGGTTAACGAGCAGACCTCCAGCGCATCGCGCAGGGACTTGCCGGCCAGGTTGGGAATATTGGCCGTCTCCTCCTCCTGGGTCATAAGATATACCCGTTGGGTGCTGGAAATTTTCGTATCGGGCAGAGGAATCTGCTTCAGCACATCTCCTCCGGAGCCGATAACCTCCGCTTTCAGGCCGGCTTGGTTCAAGGTGGTTTTGGCGGCGGAGACAGCCATCCCTACCACGTTAGGCACCGGCGACAGAGTTTCCATCTTGGCCATCTGGGCTGCGCTGGCTTCAGAGGTTACCCCCAGATAGCTCAGAGATTGGGAGATGATCTCCTTAAAAGCAGGGGATGCCACCTCACCGCCCAGATGATAATCCTTCTTCAAATCAGGCACATCGGCGACAATGACCACCACGATCTTGGGATCATCCACCGGGGCGAAGCCAGCGAAGGTAATCAGCCATTTGCCGTCGGCATACCCCCTCTCGCCGGGGATAACGATGTTGGCGGTGCCGGTTTTGCCGGCGATCCGGTAACCGTCGATATACGCCCGCCAGCCTGTGCCCATTTCCCGGTTGGATACAACCTGCTCCAAATCCAGACTTATCTCCTTGGCTGTAGCCTCGGAAACCACCTGGCGCACCATGGTGGGGGTGGTGACTTGAACCGGCTCATTGGTAACGGGATCGGTGATTTCTTTAATAATATACGGCTTCATCAGCTTGCCGCCGTTGGCGATAGCCCCGTAGGAGGCCAGCTGCTGGATGGCGGTAACGGTCAGGCCCTGTCCATATGTGGAGGTGGCGAATTCCGATTTATACTTCATTTTTACGACGCCTGCCGCTTCTCCGGGCAGATCGATTCCCGTAGGAGTGCCAAAACCGAAATTGGTAATATACTGTCCTAGTTTCTGGGTGCCCAGCTTTTCGATACCCAGCTTGACGAATGCCACGTTACTGGAGCGCAGCAGTCCCTCCATATAGGAGATTTTGCCCCAGCCGACGGTATTGTGGTCATGCAGCCGGCGGTCATCCACCACAATGCTGCCTGACTGGTAGGTATCGTTGGGGTTGAACATGTTTTCCTCCATAGCCCCTGCCAGGGTAACCAGCTTGAAGGTGGAGCCGGGTTCATACGCATAGGATACGGCATTGTTGCTGAACACGGCAGGGTTGGAGGCAGCTTCCCAATATTTGTTGGGATTATAATCCGGCGCATTGGCCATAGCCAGGATTTCTCCGGTTTTGGGATTGGCGGCAATGGCCGTTACACCCCTGGGGTTCCATTTTTCATAGACCTGGCGGATGGCGTTTTCCACATAATACTGGATGGTCTGGTCCAGGGTCAGAACCACATTTTTCCCGTTGACCGGTGCCGTATAGGACATCTTGCCGTTGGGAATTTCCACTCCCTTGCGGTCGCTTTCCTTGTTAAGTTCGCCCGGAGTCCCCTGAAGCAAATCATTCAGGGAGTATTCCAGCCCGTACCCGCCGGGTTTTTCCCACTTATACATATACCCCAATACATGGGATGCCAAATTTTTGAACGGGTAGGCCCGCCGGCTGGTTTTGGTCAGGTAAATCCCCACATCTTTGGTATCCAGCTTTTTGCCTTCGGTTTCTTTGTTCCTCAGCTCAATTTTGAGCTTAAGCTCCTCGATCAGCGCGTCAACCTTTTCCTTGGTTTCAGAATCGATCTTGTAGCCCTCGCTCTGAACCTCCACCGCCATCATCATTTCTTCGCTGTTGGGTCTTTTGCGGGTAGCCATCTCATAAATTTTGCTCTCCAGCTTGGCCGTTGCCGCAGGATCGCTGCTTGTGGCCAATACCGCGGACAGTCCCTGGGAGATATCCCGCTCCAGCCCCTTGGTCTTGATCACCTGGGGATTCAGCGTCACGATGTAAGCGATGCCGTCCTCGGCCAGAACTTTGCCGTTACGGTCCGTAATCGTTCCCCGCTGCGCCGGAATGCTCTTGGATTCCTGCCATTTTTTCTCCGCTCTTTCCAGCAGCCACTCGTGGTCAACCACCTGTACCCAATAAATCTTGACGATAATCCCAAGAAAAAAAAGGGTAAAAAACAGGCCGATAACCAATGAACGGCTACGCGTTAGCTTCTCCATGTTTTCACCCTGCTTTATGATATGTAATTAGTCATCCTTATCACGGTCCTTACGGCTTACCCGCAGCAGACGAACCCTGCTGGGTTTTTACTTCACCCGGCACACGGACAAAATTATCCTCCTGTATGCGTACAAGCCCCTTCTTCGCCGCTTCATCCATATATTGGGAAGGGTCTATCATTTTCGACAGCTTTTCCTTCAGGGCATTATTGTCGGCTTCCAGACGGGAAATTTCCCTCTCCACATTCTGAATCCGGGTATTCATCTGATAGATTTGGGCATACCGCCAAATGACGACGCCTGCCACCAGCGCACAAAGCAGCACCGTAAACAAGTACAGAAGCTTCTCCTGTGTCGGAAGGCGGCTTGTCCGGTATACCACCCTGCGGGTTTCCTTGATTTTAACACGTTCCGGGGAGTTTTGTCTCTCCTCGACTGCCAAATTCCCACGTATGTAAGCTGCCATTTTTTACACATCCTTCATCAGGTTCTCACTCGTAAAAAAAGAACGGTGCTTGATCTATGCGACAGACGGCTTTATCCGAGCTTCTCGGCGATGCGCAGCTTGGAGGAGCGGGCCCTCTGGTTTACTTCCAGCTCATTGTCCCCCGGTACGATAGGCTTGCGGTTGACCAGCCTCAGCGTGGATTTCCGGCCGCATACGCAGATGGGGAAATCCGGCGGGCAGGTGCAGGACTCGATATGTCCGGCAAAGGCTTGTTTGACGATCCGGTCCTCCAGAGAATGAAAGGTGATGACCGAAATTCTTCCGCCGGGCTTCAGGCATTCAATCCCCTGCTCCAACACATCCTCCAGGGCACCCAGCTCATCGTTGACGGCAATGCGGATCGCCTGGAAGCTGCGTTTGGCCGGATGTCCGCCCGTCCTCCTCGCTGCCGCGGGAATGCCTTCCTTGATCAGCTCGGCCAGCTGGCCGGTGGTTTCCACAGGCGACTTCTCCCGGGCCTTCACGATAACGGAGGCGATTCTCCTGGCGAACTTCTCTTCTCCGTATTCGAACAGAATCCGGGCCAGCTCCGCCTCCGGCCATTCATTCACCAGCTTCCGGGCCGTGAGAGGGGCGGTTTGATCCATGCGCATGTCCAGCTCCGCATCCTGATGATAGCTGAAGCCCCGTTCCGCATCATCCAGTTGGGGCGACGACACGCCTAAGTCCATCAGGATACCGTCCACCTGAGGCACACCCTCCGCAGACAATGGAACCCCGGCCTTCTCCAGAGCCTGCCGGATATAGCGGAAATTCGTTTTTACCAGGGTAACTCGATCTCCATAACGAGACAGCTTCTCTCCGGCAAAAGCCAACGCTGCGTCATCCTGGTCCAGACCGATCAGCCTGCCGCCGGGTCCCAATTGCGCCGCAATCCGCTCGCTGTGTCCGGCTCCGCCTAAGGTGCAGTCCACATAGATGCCGTCGGGCTTAATGGCAAGTCCCTCCACAGCCTCTTCCTTCAAAACCGTAATATGATGAAACAAAATGTGTATAACCTCCTAGAAGTTAAAATCAATCAGCGTTTCCGCTATTTCGTTAAAGGAATCCTGGGAGGCTTGGGAATAGCTGTCCCACTCCGCCTTGCTCCAGATTTCGATTTTTCCCGAGACGCCGATGATGACGCAATCCTTCTCCAGCAGTGCATGATTAATCAGGTTATTGGGTATATTTACCCTTCCCTGTTTATCCAACTCACATTCGGTTGCCCCGGAAAAAAACATCCGGCTGAAGGCTCTGGCCTCCGCCTTCATCATGGGCAGCGCTTTGAGCTTCTGCTCCAGGACTTTCCACTCTTCCATCGGATACACAAACAGACATTTGTCCAGGCCTCTTGTGATGACAAAGGTTGGTGCGAGCTCATCGCGGAATTTGGAGGGGATGGTGAGACGGCCTTTTTCGTCGATGGCATGCTGATATTCCCCCATGAACATAATTC
>JAEWAA010000614.1 GCA_023391955.1 Bacillota bacterium
CCCTTTATCCCCACTTTACCCCACTTTCCACCACACCTTTTAAAGAGTTCTCCACATGTGGAAAAAATCCTGCTGGTATCAGCAGGATTTCAAAAAAAGATTTCATATGTTTCGCCAAAAGTCAACCAATTACGTCAATCTTTGATTGGATTTTAGAAAATCATGTCGTTTTATCATCTGTTTCCTCTTTAGGCTGGACATGAGACTGCATTTTCTGTTGATAAGCCTCCGCTTGCGCTCTGCGCTTCTTCCGGCTTCTGTTATGCCATATCCACAGTGGAGAACCGACGACGAGCCCGATGGCTGCGATGGGGATAACTCCCGCCAGGAAAACTACCAGCCCTTGGCCGAAGCCGGCCAGGAAGCCCATGGAAGAGAGCATGGCATCCCGGGAACGGCCGAATACGGAATCGGATTTGTGGGTATCCAGAGTGCTTCCGGGCTGGTAAAGCCGGATTTCCACTGTGGAAAAAGCCACATTCGAGTCGATGAAGCGCATACGCCCCTTCATTCTTTCGATGGCCTCCTGAATCTTGGCCAATTCGTTGGTGTACTGCACCAGCTCCTCAGTCCGGGTAGCCTTCTGCATAAATTCCAGATAACGGGCCTCCACCACCTGCTTCGCCTTCAGCTGGGCTTCCAGATCCACATACTCCTCGGAGAAGTCTTGAGCCTGGACATTGCGCTGAATGGCTTCATTCGGAATCTTCTCCAGCTCCTTCAGGAAGGTGGAGAAGCCTGTGGAGGGAATCTTCAGGACGAAGTTCCCGCCTTCCTCCCGGCTGGTGCTGTTCTCCGAAAACTGGAGGATGTACCCGCCGGAGAGGGTCACCAGATTGCGGACCTCCGCCTGGGCATCCGCGTAGCTCTTCACCTTCATGGTCAGGTTGGCCTTGTAAACCAGCTTGCGGTTCAGCCCTTCCTGGTCCGTTCCCATGCCGGAGAAGCCCGCCCCCTTCTCTCCCTCTGTGCCACCGCTTTGGCTGCCGGCATTGGTCTGCCCGGTGGGCTGGGCCGCCGGAGCAGCTTTGCTGTTGTCTTTATCCGACTGCTTGGAGGTTTGGGTTACCCCCATCTGGTCGGCAACCGAGTTGCTCATCATGTTGGCCGACGAACCGCTTTCGCTGCTTGCTGTGGAGCTTTCACTCTTGTCCGCCGCGGAGCATCCTGCAAGTGCCAGCGCTGCCGCCAGCCATACCGCCGCAATCCTTTTCCCCCATTTCATGCCTGGTTCCCCCTGTTTTTTGATATTTACATGAATCTATCCGGTGCCTCCGGCTCCGTTATCCATCAAACGGCGAATACAGGGAAAATGTTGCAATTGGCCCTCCATTTTACTGCCGTGGAATCAAAAAAAGCAGCCCCTCCTAATGGATACGGAAGGACTGCCTCTATCATTTACTTTCAGGGATGCTTAATGCTCTGCCCAACCGGACAGATAAGCCGTTTGCTCCTCGGTCAGGGCATCGATAGCCAGGCCCATGGAAGCCAGCTTGAAGCGGGCTACCTGCTCATCCAGCTCGTAAGGCACATTAACCACCTTATTGCCGATAGCTTGATATTGGTCATTCACATATTTCAGGGCCAGCGCCTGCAGGGCAAAGGTCATATCCATAATTTCCGCCGGATGCCCGTCGCCTGCTGCCAGATTCACCAGACGGCCTTCGGCCAGCAGATAGATGCTGCGTCCATCCTTCAGCTTGTATTCCTCAATATTCTTGCGGACCGTACGTTTGGAGGTTGACAGAGCTTCCAGCTCCGGTTTGTTCACTTCCACATCAAAGTGGCCGGCATTGGAGAGAATCGCGCCATCCTTCATCACCGCATAGTGTTCACCCCGGATCACATCCCGGTTGCCGGTTACGGTGACGAAGAAATCGCCTTCCTTGGCCGCTTCCAGCATCGGCATTACATGGAAGCCGTCCATATATGCCTCAATGGCCTTGATGGCATCCACTTCGGTGACAATAACCTTGGCGCCCAGACCCTTGGCCCGCATAGCGACACCCTTGCCGCACCAGCCGTAGCCGACGACAACAACGGTTTTGCCCGCCACCACCAGGTTGGTGGTACGGTTAATGCCATCCCATACGGATTGGCCGGTGCCATAACGGTTGTCGAACAAATATTTGCAGAAGGCATCATTTACAGCCACCATCGGGAACTTCAGCTTGCCCTCATTCTCCAGAGACTTCAGCCGGAGAATACCGGTTGTGGTCTCTTCCGCACCGCCCCGGACTTGAGCCAGCAGATCCTGGCGTTCGCTGTGGAGAATGGTCACCAAATCTCCGCCGTCGTCAATGATCAGGTCGGGTTTTTCCTCCAGCGTTTTGATCAGGAGGGCCTTATACTCCTCCGGAGAGGGGTTGTATTTGGCATACACCCGAATACCGTCCTCCACCAGCGCTGCGCACACATCATCCTGTGTGGACAGCGGATTGCTGCCGGTGATGGTCACATCAGCTCCGCCCGCTTGAACCACCTTGGCCAGATAAGCGGTTTTGGCCTCGAGATGAAGGGAAATGGCCACCTTCAAACCTTTAAAGGGCTGCTCCTTTTGGAACTGCTCCTTGATTTTGTTCAGGACCGGCATGTGGGCGTCTACCCAGTCAATTTTCAGATGCCCCTCCGGAGCCAGCGCCGGGTCGGCAATAATGCTTTTGTTTTGCAATGTCATTGGAATGCCTCCTTTAAGGATTGGGGTTATCGTTTCTATTAAAAAAACATCAGCCGGTGTTTGCCGTCATTGTCATAAGGGGTGGCAATGAGCTCATCAATCCAGCCGCTTCCATAACGGTTCAAATAAGCAAACACATTATACACTCTTTCCTGCGGCTTGGACAATGGGCTCAAGCTGAGCCGGATGCGGTCCAATTGGCGCAGCCCGCTGGAAAATTTGCTCTGCAGGGAATCCGCAGCCCGGTTGCGGAGATATTCGATTTGCTCCACAATCTTTTGCTTGTTGGTGTCCCCCAGCTTCGCCAGGCCGGGATTGAGGCTCGCTACGGTCTCCATAACAGGACGGTACAGCTCCAGAAATCTCCTGCGGGTTTCCGAAAACAGCTCCTCCACCTCATACTGTCCCTGATCCATCAGCCACTCCTGGCGGAAATCATCGAACTGGTCCATTACGGCATCATACGTGAGGCCGAATTTCTCCATATTCTTATGTACCGTTCCTTCAATTAACGTAAACTCCAGGCGGGGTTTGATGATTGGCAGCCGCAATCCCATCCGGTGGAAGGCCTCCCGGGTCAAGGACCAATAAGCGATCTCCCCCGGTCCCAGCACCACAGCCAGCACCGGAAGCACATAATCCTGCATGATCGGCCGGGTCATTACATTATTGCTGAACCGCCAGGGCTCCTCCTCCACGAGACGCTCCAGCTCCGCCTTCTCCACGCGGAAGGTCCGTTTCCGGTTGGTAAATCCGTCTCCATCCCGGTACAGCAGGGTCCGCTCGCCGTTGTCATCATAGAAGAACAGATTGGCCTGCCCCGGAGTTTGGTCCGCTTGAGGGGTATAACCCAGCTCCGCTACGGCGGCGCTGCCGTCCAGCACACAACGGTTCAGCTCATCGCAATCCGCCAACAGACGCCGGAACATGGGGTTCTCCAGCCGGCGCAGCGCCGGATCATCGGAATCCAGCAGCACCAAGCCGTGGGCGCCGAACAGCCATCCCATAATCCGGGCAAAATAATCCGTCAGCGTCCGGGACACATCCGCATATTCCCGCAGACGCGCCATCAGATCAGGCTTGAAATCACTGTCCTGGAGCCATTCCTCCATCTTCGCCAGAGCATCGGCCCAGGATTCGAAATCAAGCCGGCTTACCGCCTCGCGTTTGCCTGTGGGATGCTCCAGACGGAACCGTTCCACAGCAAGCTGCGGGGTTAAGGCATGCCAATGATTCACCTCATCAAAATCATGGTCCTCCCCGGCAATCCAGAACACCGGGACCACCGGTTTGCTTAGCTTGGCCGAAGCCTCCCGGGCCAGCCGGATGATGGAAATTGCTTTATAAATCACCAGCAGCGGGCCTGTAAATAAACCTGCCTGCTGGCCGCCTGTTATTACCAGTGTATCCTCCTGCGCCAACAGGGCAAGGGATTGGCGGACGGCCTCATGGCCGTTTCCTTGCTTGAGATTGTATGCTGTCAGCACCTCGATCATGTTATCCCGCGGCGCCCGTTCCGAATGAGTGGAGGCTAACCAGTCTGCCCGCCGCTCCCATTCGCCGTCCTGCCATGGATGATAATCGAAACGCTCTGCCACCTTATCGTAATGCCGGCAATAATCCTCCGCCAACGGCTGGCTTTTGCTCCGTACCGCTTCTACCAGTTGCAAGATGCTCCGGCCTCCTCTCATGTCCAGCTTTTATCTTAACGCAAAGCCAAGCTTTGCACAAATACCAAACGGCTTATGCCTATCAAGTTTTTCATTGACAACAAAGTTTGAAGACGCTACGATAATCCCATTCTATCCCAGCAGCTTGTTCTGCTGATGAAGGGGATCCAATGAAATCAAGTATGCTTTGGGACGTTGTCATTTATCTGGTACTCCCGGTGGCCGTATGGCGGTTGGGAGAAGGCCACCTGCCGGACTATTATCTGATTTTACTTACAGGTATTCCGGGTATTATCTACACCGTGCTGACACTGGCCATCCGCAAAAAAGCCAACTTTACAGGCATTTTCCTGCTGACTACGATGCTGATTGATTCCGCTTTGGACCTGTTGGCCGGCTCTGTACGCAATATGTTCCTGTACGGCCTCTGGCAAAGTGTGGTCATGATCCTCTTCTACGCCCTGACCCTGCTTCTCCGCCGTCCGGTGAGTATGTACTTTGCCTTGGATGTGGCCGAGCTCCAGGGCTATAACCGCCAGGAAACCCGTGAGCTGTACGTTTCGCCCAAACTCTGGAGGCTGCTGCAGCTGATTACTGTTCTGATGGGCGTAAAAAGCCTGGGCTTCGCCTTTATCAAATGGTCGGTGCTTACCCATTTCTATAATGAACAAGTGGGCAAACTGACCATTGGGTATGACAATTACCTTTTTTATATCCGGATGTATAACTGGATTTGGGGTGCCGTTATTGCGGTGTGCTGGCTGCTTTTCTACAGAAGCGTAATGGCCCTTGTTAAGGATGAGCCCAATCCAGCCGTGTAGCTT
>JAEWAA010000016.1 GCA_023391955.1 Bacillota bacterium
AAAACCATTGAATCCTTGGCGGACGTCCTTCGTTCCTTCGACGCGGACCAGTTTGATCCTGCGGAGATCCGCCGGCATGCGGAGGCCTTCGAGGAAACCCGCTTTATCCAGGAGCTGGAGCAGGTGGTCCAGGATGCCACAGGCAACCGGGTGGTGCCGGTGAAGTTCGGCGCCGCCGAGTCCAACGCATAGCAACAAGCTATTGTCCCATTCTCACATTATGATGCTCCACATATAACCATCTACCTTAAAGGGGGAAACCGCAATGAAGCTGGTCCTGTTATCCGGCGGCTCCGGCAAACGCCTGTGGCCTTTATCCAATGACGCAAGATCCAAACAATTCCTGAAGGTGCTGCAAAATGATCAGGGGAACATGGAGTCCATGGTCCAGCGGGTATGGCGGCAGATGGGCCGGGCAGGACTTGCCCGCCACGCTTCCATTGCCACGGGCAGAGGCCAGGTGGACATGATCCAGAGCCAAATCGGCCCGGAGGTGTCCGTGATTGTAGAGCCTCAACGCCGGGATACCTTCCCTGCTATAGCCCTGGCGGCGGTTTATCTATACTCCATTCAGGGGGTATCTCTGAACGAGGTGGTGGCCATCCTTCCGGTGGACCCCTATGTAGAGGACAGCTTCTTTGACAAAATCAAGGAGCTGGAGGGAGCAGTGGCGGCCACCGGCGCCGACCTGGCGCTGATGGGTGTGAAGCCGACCTACCCTTCGGAAAAATACGGCTATGTGGTGCCTGAAGCCGACAGCGGCGATTCCTCGGAGGTCATGATGGTCAGCCGATTTGCCGAAAAACCCAGCCGCGAAAAGGCCGAGGCGCTTATTGCGGAGAAGGCGCTGTGGAACTGCGGCGTGTTCGCCTTTAAGCTGAACTATATGATCAACCTGCTGATGGAGCTGGGGCTTCCCATCCATTATGAGGAAATGCTGCGTCAGTACCACCGTTTGCCCAAGATCAGCTTCGACTATGCCGTGGTGGAGAAGGCGGAGCATATTGTGGTGCTTCCTTACGCAGGCGAGTGGAAGGACCTGGGCACCTGGAATACGCTGACGGAGGAAATCCAGGCTCCGCTCATCGGCAACGGCACCATCTGCGGCGATTCCCAGAACGTGCATATGATCAATGAGCTGGATATTCCGATTGCGGTGCTGGGGGTATCCAACATCATCGTATCCGCCAGTCCGGACGGCATCCTGGTTGCGGACAAAAACGCCAGCCCCAAGGTGAAGGATCTCATCGGCCATCTGGAGCAGCGCCCCATGTACGAGGAGAGACGGTGGGGCTCCTACCGGGTGCTGGATTTCAAGAAATTCCCCGAAGGCCAGGAGGTTCTGACCAAACGCATCTGCATTTCCGCCGGCAAAAACCTGAGCTACCAGACCCATGCCAAACGCAGCGAGGTGTGGACGGTAATCGCCGGCAGCGGCCAGTTTGTGCTGGAGGACCGGATCGGGACTCTGCAGGCCGGAGATGTGGTAAAGATTCCGGTGGGCGCCAAACACAGCATCCGGGCCTTCACAGACCTGGAAATCATCGAGGTGCAAACCGGCAGCGAATTGGTAGAGGACGATATTGAGCGTCTGACCATGTCCTGGGAAGAGATCGTGAGCCTATGCAGATAAAACGCCCTTACACCAACCCGTCCAACCGTTCCTTGTCCACCGATGAAAAAGACCGCAAGTATCCGTTGAAATGGGCCATCTGCTACCAGGGCAAACCCTACATTTCCCTCTACGGCAAAAAGAAGGCCCATGATCTTCTATACAAGCTGAACCATACCATGCTGGGCCTGACCGTAATCCCCTTGGAACCGGGGGAGAGCAGCGCAGGAAGAACCCTGGGCGGCGTCATCCGGCAGGGCAGGCAAGCGGTAAGACGTTATGAGAGAGCAGAGTATGAAGGGTAAGGTAGACTTATGACGTGTGAGCCCGGGGTACCCAATGGGGTATTCCGGGCTGTTTGGGTTACCCATTGTTTGGGTTTCACTACGGCCAGGCCCGGACGGCTCTAACGGAACTCAGCGGTCCTTAGCGGGTGAAATCCGACGTGTTTGGAATCTAACGGAACTCAGAAGCTCTTACAGGACTTATAGGCCACTATTTGCGGCAAAATAGGCCTCTAACGGTCGCTGAGTTCCGTTAAATTGGCAAACACACGAATTCCCACCTCTAAGCGCTTCTGAGTTCCGTTAGCGCGCAGTGGAGGCTGATACAGACTAAGACCATAGTTTGTCAAAACCCGCCCCGCACAAATAAAGAGCGGAAGCCTAGCTCCCGCTCACAATACCGCTATACAGCAGCACACCACTAATCTCCCGCAGCTAAGCCCACTTACAGCACCACGCAGCAGACAGCATCTATCACTCACTAACCGCGATATAGCACCACGCAGCAGACAGCATCTACAACTCACTAGCCCACCATACAGCAGTATTTACTCCACACATAGAGTGATTTACTCTTCCTCAAATTTTACCTCTGGCACCTTACGACAAGTCCGCAAACTTCACGCAGACCGGCTTGGGCAGCACCAGGCTGCGGCCGTTGGCCGACAGCCGGCCGGTTTCCGCGTCCCGCTCAAACACCACAATATTGTTGCCGTCCCGGTTGGCGGCGAGAAGCAGCCGGTCATCCAGCGACAGCGCAAAGTTGCGGGGATGGCCGCCTTGGGTGAGCACATGCTCCACCGGCGACAGTGTCCCGTCGGACGGGCTAACGGCAAAGACGGCGATGCTGTCATGGCCCCGGTTGGAGCCGTATACGTAACGTCCGTCCCGTGTAATGTGGATGTCCGCCGTGGCGCTTTCGCCAGTGAAATCCTCCGGCAGCGTGCTGATGGTCTGAACCGGTATCAGGGCACCGCTTGTCCGGTTATAGCGGAACACCGTAATGGTGGAGTTCAGCTCATTGATGGAGTAACCCACCGCCAGCTCCGGATGGAAGGCAAAATGCCGCGGCCCCGAACCCGGCGGCAAATCCACCGATGCTGTTTCTGTCAGCGACGGCGCTTCCGGATTGATCCGGTAGCTGACGATCTTGTCCATACCCAGATCGCATACCACCGCGAATTGGTTGTCAGGATCTACAAACACCGAATGGGCCCGGGCCTGGGTTTGGGCGGGAAGGATACTGGACCCGGTATGTGTAATTACCTGTGCAGATGGGCCGATCCGCCCGTCCTCCAGCACCGAATTCACCCCGACCAAACCGCCGTGGTAGCTTGCCGTAAAGAGACACTTGCGGCTTTTGTCCAATTGGATGTGGCAGATGGGGGAATCCACTGTACGCTCCCGGTTAAGCTCGGTCAGCCGGCCTTTTTCCGGATCGATGGAAAAAGCGGCCGCCACCCCGCTGCGCCCTCCCGTTTGGCCTTCGGAGAGCACATAGAGGATGCGCTTTTCCGGATCAACATCCAGGAACGTGGGATTCTTCAACCCCCGTATACGGTCGGTGATGGTCAATTCTCCATGCACCGGGTGAAACAGGCCTACATACACACCATCTTCCTCTGCTTCCGCGTAAGAGCCGATAAAAGCGAAAATCCGTTTATTGGCATTGTTCTCCAAATTTATCACCCCGCATAAAATAATTCGCAATCATTATACATTCCCCGACAAGAATGGACAAAAAGATTTGACATGATACGAAATGTTTCGTATTATGGAGGAAATGTTGATCCGTAACGTATCATACCATAATTTGTACCATGGTGGCTACATATCGGAAAAAGGGGAGAACCGTCCTATGCATACAGAAGTGTATTGCATTTGCTGCAAGCGGAGAGTGCCTGTCGAATTAGCGAAGCTGACCTTCAAAACGGGATTTTACCGCAACATTCCTTTGGGAATTTGCCAATCCTGCGGTAAAATAGAATTCAACGCATATACATATGAGGTTGTATGTATGCCGGCCCCGGCTTATTGAAGGGAAGTCCTTCCCGGGACAAATGGCAAACAACCGGCGGGAAGGAGGCGCACTATGCTGGAATGGATCATTCCGGGAGCGGCTGCCGCTCTGGCGGGATACGCATTTTTGATTGTACCTACCCAATGGCTCAAGCTGGAACGGATCCGCCACCCCATCGGCTTGAACAAGAAGATTCTGCAGATCAGCGACATTCATGTGGAGAAGCTGCGAATCAGCCCCCGCAGACTGGAGCGGACAATCCGGGAGGAGGCGCCGGACTGGATTTCGCTGACAGGGGATTTTACCCGTAAGACCTGGTATTTGCCCCGCCTTGAACCTTATCTGAAGGTCATATCCGCTTCGGGTGTGCCCGTTTATGCGGTTTTGGGCAACCATGACTATAAGATGAAAAGCGGCATGAACCGGCTTTTGGAGCTGCTCAGCCGTTATGGCATTACCCTTCTGCGCAACGAAGCACTCCGCCTGCCGGATTGTACGCTGGTCGGTATCGACAATTTCGGCACCGGCCACAGCAAAATCGGTAAGGCCTTCCGCCAGACCAAACCCACCGACACCATTATCGTCCTCACCCACGATCCCAACGTGGTCCCGCATATCGGGAAACGTTACGATTATCTCATGTCGGGACATCTCCACGGCAAACAATTGAATATCCCCTTTTTCTTCCGCTTCAAACCCAAGGGTGAGCTTCCGGCCCAGGGCATCTACAAAGGACTTCACCGTTCCCCGCAGGGCGCGTATTACATATCCAAAGGAATCGGCCAGGCCGGGGTGAACGCCCGGTTTATGGTCCGCAGCGAGGTCACCGTCCATGAGCTGTAGAACCGTCCCTAACGGACAGGGGGCAGCCGGATGAAAATCGACAGATTGCTGGGGATGCTGATCTACTTGCTAAACCGGGACACAGTCAGCGCCCGGGAGCTCGCGGAGCGCTTTGAGGTTTCCGTGCGTACGGTTCAGCGGGATATGGAAACCCTGGGTTTGGCCGGTATTCCGATAGCCTCTATTTTAGGGAACGCCGGAGGTTACAGAATACTGGATACCTACAAGCTGAGCCGGCAGCTGTTCAGTGCCGAGGATTATCTTCAGCTGATCATCGCCCTGAGAGGCCTTGACTCTGCTTACCAAAGCAGGGAGGTGGGAGCC
The DNA here is from genome assembly GCA_023391955.1 of Bacillota bacterium. Taxonomy (GTDB): domain Bacteria; phylum Bacillota; class Bacilli; order Paenibacillales; family NBRC-103111; genus Paenibacillus_AR. The sequence continues at coordinate 5,084 of JAEWAA010000016.1, forward strand.
GCCTTGGAAAAAATGCTCTCCCTCGCTCCCGACGGCATGGCTGCGGAACAGCGGCTGCAATTGGATTTGAGCGTATTGCGGGAGGGGCTTGAGGCGGGAGACCGCCTGGCTGCCCTGGATGCGGCCATCCGCAGCGGTAGGGCAGTCGGTTTTGACTATACGGACGTACAGCTGGCCAACACCCGGCGGTTGGTGGAGCCTGTGCAGCTCACTTACAAGTGGTATGCCTGGTACCTCTTAGGATATTGCTGCGAAAAGCAAGCCTACCGGCTGTTCCGTCTGTCCCGCATCCGGAGTCTCACTGTCACCGGGGAATCCGTTTTCCGGGATCATAAACAGGCGGAGCAGCAGTGGGCCGAGGCGGAGAAGGAACGCCCCTATGTGCGGATGAAGCTGGCTTTTGCCCCGGAGGTCCGGATTCTGGTGGAGGAGTCCTTTCCCTTTGCCCGCATCAGCGGATCGGCTGAGGATAATACGCTGTTGGCCGAGCTTTCCCTTCCGGAAAAAGAGCGGGGGTGGTTCGGTGTGCTGCTGGAGCTGGGCGGCATGGTTACGGTTCTGGAGCCTGAAGCCGTCAGGCAGGAGCTGCTCTCCCGAGCCAGAGATATTGTAAATCTGTACCGTTCTGCCGAATGACGACATACAGCTGTCCGGATTCCTCTCCTATAATAGGCTCATCCGTTGGGAGTCTGACTGACAAAAAGGGTGAAACCATATTCAGCAGCATGAAACGGGAGGGATAGGTTGGCTTGAGGGCGAGTTTTTTGGCGGCTTTGAACCCCTATAATTCCCATTCCATCAAGGCCGACAAAACGTGTTTGAGCTTCCAAGCCAAGCCTATCCCGGTAGTGAAATGTTGCCCATGAATATGGTTTTCACCACAACCACTCCGTCGGACAGACCCCAACAACGGATAATAGGGAAGAGGAGCGGATTAACATGGCCAATAACACGGACAGCATCGTCAGAAGCAATATACATGAGGAATACGCCTACTCCGAAATGGTGGAGGCAGGCGGTTTTGTGTTCCTCAGTTTCTGTGTCGGCAACGTGGGCGGAACGGTAGAGCAGCAGGTGGAGGGCGCCTTGAATGATATGAGCGGCAGGCTTGCTCAGGTGGGACTGACTCTGGAGCATGTGGTCAAGCTGGATGTGCTTCTGCGGGATGTTTGGGATATTCCGGTAATGGAAGCAGTGTTCAAGCGCAGATTCAAGGGAGTGTATCCGGCGCGGAAAACCGTTTCCACTGAATTTGCCCATCATGGCGGCCCCACCGGGCTGAAGGTGCAGATGGACGCCATCGCCTATGCGGGAACAGGAAAATCCGGCTGAGCATGGAATCCATGTTGCGCCGGCAGCCGCATAACGCTCATAATAGAGAGAACGAATGCGGTTGAAAGGATGACAATCCCCCCGTGAAAATAACAGCCATGAGCTTTAACCTGCGGGTTTGCCGGTTCTTGGATTTCCATCGGTCGTGGGTGTTCCGCCGAGAGAGCGCCGCCTTGGCCGTGGCCGCCCAGAAGCCTTGTCT
>JAEWAA010000098.1 GCA_023391955.1 Bacillota bacterium
TCCTTCCCGTACGGATGTGGCTAGCTGCACCGTAACCAAGGAAGTGGTCCAGCAGAAGATTGTGCCGGAGCTGGTCACCAAGGACAAGGACAACAACGACAAGAAGTCCTCCAAGAAGAAGGAAGAAAGCGCGTAAGGGATACGCGGTTTTGTAGAAGCTTCCGTCTCCCGGGCAGGTGCAACTGCACCCGGGCGGCGGAAGCTTTTTTAAGGTGAAACGTGTTATGATAGATAAAGCTGCTCTAGGCAGGACTTATGTTATAACAGAATGGAGGATTCCCCATGTTTCATCGCACCCAAACGGTTCCGGTTCGTGTAGGCAATATCACCATCGGCGGCAGCAATGAAGTCGTGGTGCAAAGCATGTGCACGACCAAAACGGCAGATGTGGAGGCAACCGTAGCCGAGATTCTCCGGCTGGAGGAAGCCGGCTGCCAGATTGTACGGGTAACGGTTAATAACAAGGAGGCTGCGGAAGCCATCGCCGCGATTAAACAGCGGATACATATTCCGCTTGTGGCCGATATCCACTTCGATTACCGCCTGGCGCTATTAGCTATTGAAAACGGGGTGGACAAGATCCGCATCAATCCCGGCAATATCGGCAAACGCGAAAAGGTGGAGGCCGTCGTCAAGGCCTGCAAGGAGAAGGGCATCCCGATCCGGATTGGGGTAAATGCCGGCTCCCTGGAGCGCCATTTGCTGGATAAGTACGGCTATCCTACAGCGGATGCCATGGTGGAAAGCGCCCTTTATCATATCGGCATTCTGGAGGAGCTGGACTTCCGGGATATTATCGTATCCCTGAAGGCTTCGGATGTGCCCATGGCCATCGAAGCGTACCGGAAGGCCGCCGCTGCTTTTTCTTATCCGCTCCATCTGGGCATTACGGAGTCAGGCACCCTCTACTCCGGCACCATCAAAAGCTCAGCCGGCATCGGTGCTTTGCTCTCCATGGGTATTGGCAACACAGTGCGGATTTCCTTGAGCGCCGATCCCGTGGAGGAAATCAAGGTGGCCCGGGAGCTGCTGAAGGTGTTTGGTCTGATTGCCGACGCGCCGACGCTGATTTCCTGCCCAACCTGCGGCCGTCTGGATATTGATCTGTTCAAGGTTGCCAATGAGGTGGAGGAATATCTCTCCAAGCTAAAGGTGCCGATTAAGGTTTCGGTGTTAGGTTGTGCGGTAAACGGTCCCGGGGAGGCCAAGGAGGCTGACATTGGCATTGCCGGTGCCCGCGGCGAAGGGCTGCTGTTCCGTTACGGCGAGATGATCCGGAAAGTGCCGGAGGCGGAGCTGGTGAACGAGCTGAAAAAGGAAATTGACCTTATTGTAGAAGAATATGAACGCACCGGTGAAATTCCGGGCCGCAAGCAGCATGCTGCCGGGCAGTCCGGATTGCCGACCACCGTATAACTACATCACTGCCATTCCTAAATATAGAACCTCCAGGCCTGTGGGCGCTGGAGGTTTTTTTGGCGTCAGGGTGTATAGCTCCCTCTCTCCCGGCACATAACAACTACGAACCATCATAGACAGAAGGGAAGGATGGCAAGGATGTGGAAAGCTCGATGGATTAAAATAATGGCTGCGGCACTTGCCCTTTGGATAGGATGGACAGCAGTGGGGGTGGAGGCGGGCTTATCGGCGGCACAAGTAAACGGAGAAGGAACGGAAGCCCCACCCGCTGCCAAAAAAGCGGCGATTGTTATTGACGATTTCGGCAACCAGATGCAGGGGACTCAAGAGATGCTGGACCTGCCGATTCCGTTTACGGTGGCGGTGATGCCTTTTTTGCCAACCAGCAAGGAGGATGCAGAGCTGGCTCACAGCCGGGGCAAGGATGTGATCATCCATATGCCTATGGAGCCGGTGAAGGGGAAAAAAAGCTGGCTGGGTCCCGGAGCCATAACCACAGACTTATCCGATGAGGAAATCCGGAAGCGGGTGGAGGCGGCGGTGGATGAGGTGCCCCATGCGGTAGGGATGAACAACCATATGGGCTCCAAGGTGACGGCGGACAAACGGATCATGCGGATCATCCTGCAGGTCTGCAAGGAACGGCAACTGTATTTTCTGGACAGCCGCACCACCGGCAAAAGTGTCATTGGGGAGCTTGCGGCGGAGCTGGGAGTGCCGACTGCGGCGAACGGGCTGTTTTTCGACGACCAGTATACAATGGAGCATATAATGAAGCAGGCCGAGCTGTTCAAGAAGAAGCTGGACAAACATGACACTCTAATTGCCATCGGCCACGTAGGGCCTCCCGGCAAAAAAACCGCTTTTGCCCTTCGGAAGATCATTCCACAGCTGGACGGTAAAGCCGAGTTTGTTCTGGTCCGTGATTTAGTGAAGCTGGCACAGCCGTAAGCCGTATATCCGCCCCAAAAAAGAAGAACCGGCCGTTTATTTAGCGGCACGGTTCTTTTGCTTCCCGCGAAAGCTGGGGAAGTCCTCCTTTAGCGCATCCACTGAGGCTTTGGCAATGGAATCGGCCAGCTTCTGCTGGAATTGGGGAGACAACAGGAGCTGCCTGTCTTTTTTGTTGGACAGGAAGCCCATCTCCACAATAACGGTTGGGACCCGGCTGTGGGTCAGAACGTAATAGCTTTTGCTTGCAACCGGCTCTGTGTCCGTTCCGTAAAGCTGGTTCAGCTCCTGCTGCAGCCTCAGGGCCAAACGTTTGCCGGATTGCTGATTCTTGCGATAAATCACCAGAGGACCGCTGCGTGCAGGGTTATTGGTCCAGTTTACATGGAGGCTCAGCATAAAAGCCGGCTTCAGCTTATTGGCAATTTCCACCCGCTGAGACAGATCCCGGCGGTGGCGGCCGCCGTTTTTGCCCGGATTATCATCGCTTAAAGCGTAATCCTTGGTGCGGTTAATGCTGGTTGACACGCGGCGGCTTTGGAGCACGGAATGCAGCTTCAAGCCAACGGCCAGATTGATGTCCTTTTCCAAAATGGTGCCGTAGGTAGTTCCGCCGTCCACTCCCCCATGTCCAACATCGATTACAATGCGTGCGGAGGGGGATGCCGCTTCCGGTTGAACCCCCGGCGCTGAGCCCGGGCCTGCCAGAAGCCCTGCTGCAAGAGCTCCCGCCCAAATAACGCGCATATGGTTTCCTCCTAGCAAGAAATCTCCGGGGCACCTGATGGTTACCGGTCCTTTACGCCATACCCGCATAGTCTCCCGCATCCGGACAGGCTTCATACATTTTTTGGAGCAATTCCTTCACCGGATGCGGTTAAGGGGGAAAATGAGGGGAATACTACCATGTATATGCAATAGTCATCGGAGGGATGGAAATGACATTAAGCCTGGTATTGATGTTTGTTCAACTGTTTTTTGCCGTTGTGATCGGGTTGTACTTCTGGAATCTGCTGCGCAGCCAGCAGAGCAACCGGTCGGCGGTGGACAAGGAATCCAAGAAGGAGCTGGATAAGCTCAGGAAGCTGCGCTCCATTTCCCTGACCAAGCCTCTTTCGGAAAAGACAAGACCGTCGTCCTTATCCGATATTGTGGGGCAAAAGGAAGGATTGAAGGCGCTGAAGGCTGCGTTGTGCGGCCCGAATCCCCAACATGTAATCATCTACGGGCCCCCGGGAGTGGGTAAAACGGCCGCTGCCCGTGTGGTGCTGGAGGAGGCGAAGAAGAATCAGTCCTCCCCTTTCCGCAATGATGCGAAGTTTACGGAGATTGACGCTACCACCGCCCGTTTTGACGAACGGGGGATTGCCGACCCGCTGATCGGCTCCGTCCATGATCCCATCTATCAGGGAGCGGGGGCTATGGGTGTTGCGGGTATTCCACAGCCCAAGCCGGGAGCCGTCACGAAAGCCCACGGGGGCATTCTGTTCATCGATGAAATCGGGGAGCTTCACCCCACCCAAATGAACAAGCTGCTCAAGGTGCTGGAGGACCGGAAGGTATTCCTCGAATCCGCCTATTACAATTCGGAGGACAACGGCATCCCCGGTTATATCCATGATATTTTCCAAAATGGCCTTCCCGCGGACTTCCGGCTGGTGGGAGCCACCACAAGAACACCGCAGGAGATTCCGCCGGCCATCCGTTCCCGCTGTATGGAAATCTTCTTCCGTCCGCTTCTGCCGGATGAAATTGGCCAGATTGCCTCGGGCGCGTTGAAGAAAATCGGCTATGCGGAGGATCCGCAGGCAGTGGAGGTTATCAAGAAGTACGCCACCAACGGCCGTGAAGCGGTAAATGTAATTCAATTGGCGGCAGGGCTTGCTATGACAGACAACCGCAGTGAGGTAACGCCAGCAGATGTGGAGTGGGTGGTGAACAGCAGCCAGATTCCGCCCCGGCCCGAGCGCAAGGTGCCGGCTGAGCCAAAGGTAGGGTTTGTCAACGGTTTGGCGGTATACGGCCCCAATCTGGGCACCCTGCTGGAAATTGAAGTGACGGCTATTCCTGCTCCTGCGGGCAAAGGCACCTTCACCATCACCGGCGTTGTGGATGAGGAGGATATCGGTGGCGGCTCCAGAACCCTGCGGCGCAAAAGTATGGCCAGAGGCTCCGTGGAAAATGTGCTGACCCTGCTGCGCAGCCTCGGCTTCCGTCCTTACGATTTCGATCTTCATATTAACTTCCCCGGCGGTATACCCATTGACGGTCCGTCGGCGGGGGTTTCCATGGCGACTGCCATTACGTCGGCGCTGACCCAGATTCCGGTGGACAACCGCTTGGCCATGACAGGAGAGGTCAGCATCCATGGACGCGTCAAGCCGGTGGGAGGTGTTGTGGCCAAGGTGGAGGCCGCCTTCCAGGCCGGCGCTGTGAAGGTTCTGGTGCCGAAGGAAAACTACCAGGACACCTTCGCCAGTCTTCAGGGGCTGAAGGTAGTGGCGGTGGACACTATCCAGGAGGTGCTGCAGGAATCCCTGGGGATCCGGTTCCAGGAGCCTGCTCCGGCTCCTTCCGTGCTTACGGCGGATGTACTCACCGCGGCTCCGGCGCCTTTTTTCCATGCGGGACCGAAGGAATAATGTAACGTATTGAATGTCTGACAAACCATGAACCGGATTGCTGCCGCGAACCTTGGCGGCGCGTCCGGTTTTTTTGCGGAAATTCGGGGGCTCCCCCAAAAGTAATCGGATTTCACTTCATAGCTTCTCTTCACTTTTGGGGGATCGTTATCTTTTGGGTATGATATAAGGGGAGCAATGGAGGAGTACCGCGGAATTGGTGTTTTAAAATAACATTTGATACAATGGGGTCACGAGTTTGTTGTTTTGACCAAATGGAGGTGTCATGCAATGGTGCCGAATGCCAATAAAGGGAAGTATCGCAAGATTCCCCTTTTGCCTTTGCGCGGGCTGCTTGTTTATCCCAGCATGGTGCTGCATCTGGACGTGGGCCGGGAAAAGTCTGTCAAAGCACTGGAAAAGGCCATGGTGGAGGACAGTCTGATTCTTCTGTGCTCCCAGTCCGAGATGAATATTGAGGAACCGACGAAAGAAGATATATACCGCGTGGGCACCGTTTCCCGCGTGCGCCAAATGCTGAAGCTGCCCAACGGCACCATCCGGGTGCTGGTGGAAGGGGTCAACCGGGCCGAGATTATGGAGTTTGTCAACAACGACGAATTCTATGAGGTGGCCGTACGGGAATGGCATGAGAAGCCGGTGGAGGATCCCGAAATCGATGCGCTGATGCGCTCGGTGCTGGGCCAGTTTGAGCATTACATCAATTTGTCCAAGAAGGTTACACCGGAGACGCTGGCGGCTGTGTCGGATATTGACGAGCCGGGAAGGCTGGCGGATGTGATCTGCAGTCATCTTTCTCTTAAAATCAAGGATAAGCAGGATATCCTGGAAACGCTGGATGTGCGGCAGCGTCTGGAGAAGCTGCTGGATTTCCTGAACAATGAGCGTGAGGTTCTGGAGCTGGAGCGGAAGATCAACCAGCGGGTCAAGAAGCAGATGGAGAAAACCCAGAAGGAATATTATCTCCGGGAGCAGATGAAGGCCATCCAGAAGGAGCTGGGCGAGAAGGAAGGCCGGGCCGGCGAGGTGGAGGAGCTGCGGAGCCAGCTGGAAGGCAAGGAACTGCCGGAGAAGGTCCGGGAGAAGGTGGAGAAGGAGATCGACCGCCTGGAAAAGATGCCTGCCTCCTCGGCGGAGGGAGGCGTGATCCGCAACTACATCGACTGGCTTTTGGGCCTTCCATGGGGTAAGCTGACCGAGGATGATCTGGACATTAACCGTGCGGAAGAGATTCTGAACGAGGATCATTACGGGCTGGAGAAGCCCAAGGAACGGGTGCTGGAGTATCTGGCGGTGCAGAAGCTGGTGAAGCGTCTTAAAGGACCGATCCTTTGTCTGGTGGGGCCCCCGGGTGTTGGTAAAACCTCCATTGCCCGTTCCATTGCCCGGTCCCTGGGACGGCAGTTTATCCGGCTTTCCCTGGGCGGCGTCCGGGATGAGGCGGAAATCCGAGGCCACCGCAGAACCTATGTGGGAGCGATGCCGGGACGGATCATTCAAGGCATGAAAACCGCAGGCACGATGAATCCGGTAGTGCTGCTGGACGAAATCGATAAGATGGCCATGGACTTCCGCGGCGATCCTGCTTCCGCTTTGCTGGAGGTGCTGGACCCGGAGCAGAACAATACCTTCAGCGATCATTTTATTGAGCTGCCCTTTGACTTGTCTAAGGTGATGTTTATTACCACGGCAAACGCCGCGCATAATATTCCCCGGCCCCTCTTGGACCGGATGGAGATGCTGTATATTCCGGGCTACACGGAAATTGAGAAGCTGAAGATCGCCGAACGGTATCTGCTACCCAAGCAAAAGCGGGAGCATGGCCTGGAGGAGGAGCAGCTGCAAGCCGGAGAGGAAACGCTCCTGCAGGTGGTCCGGGAATACACCCGGGAGGCTGGGGTACGGAATCTGGAGCAGCAGGTGGCCAGCCTCTGCCGGAAAGCCGCCAAAGAGATTGTGAAGGACCCGGAGAAAAAAGTGATTATGACCGGGGAGCTTCTGAAGGAATATCTGGGTCCGGCCAAGTTCCGCTACGGCATGGCCGAAGAGAAGGACCAGGTGGGAGCCGTTACCGGCTTGGCTTGGACAGAGGTTGGCGGGGATACGCTGGTTATTGAAGTGACGGTGATGCCCGGCACAGGCAAGCTGACGCTGACCGGCAAGCTGGGCGAAGTGATGAAGGAGTCGGCACAGGCGGCCTTCAGCTATACCCGTTCCAGAGTGAATGAGCTGAACATCCCGGCGGATTTCCATGAGAAGAATGATATTCATATCCATATCCCGGAAGGGGCTATTCCGAAGGACGGACCTTCCGCAGGCATCACCATGGCAACTGCGCTGATCTCCGCCTTGACGGACGTGCCGGTTTCCCGTCATGTGGCCATGACCGGAGAGATTACCCTCCGCGGCCGGGTGCTGCCTATCGGCGGGCTGAAGGAGAAGTCCCTGGCCGCTCACCGTGCAGGCATCCGGACTGTCCTGATGCCTAAGGACAATGAGAAGGATCTGGAGGAAATCCCCGAGAGCATCCGGGAAGCCATGACCTTTATTCCGGTGGGGCATATGGATGAAGTGTTGAAGCATGCTCTGGTACAACTTATTCCCCAAACGTGACGTGAAAACAGAAATTGAATCCGGGGCTTTTTTGGGGGAGCGCCGGATAAAAGCAAGTTGGAGAGGTTGAATCCTTTGAAGATTATGAACGCGGAATTTATTATCAGCGCGGTTAGTCCCGCACAATATCCTCTTGACGCTCTGCCGGAGGTTGCTCTGGCAGGGCGCTCCAATGTGGGCAAAAGCTCCCTGATCAACCGGTTGATCAACCGGAAGAACCTGGCCCGGACAAGCTCCCAGCCCGGCAAAACCCAAACCCTGAACTATTACCGCATTAATGATCTGTTATACTTTGTGGATCTTCCGGGCTACGGCTATGCCAAGGTGTCCAAAACCAGGCGGGAGGAATGGGGCAAGTTTATTGAAGGTTATCTGACAGGGCGGGAGGAGCTAAAGCTCCTGGTCCACCTCATTGACCTGCGCCATCCCCCTACTGCCGACGATATTGCCATGTACGAATGGTCCAA
>JAEWAA010000072.1 GCA_023391955.1 Bacillota bacterium
CGATCGGCTACATGTTCATTATTTATAACGGCCAGAAGATATTCAACGAAAACAAACACAAGATGGACATGATGGAGGCCTCCATTATCTATGACATCAACGATAAAGAGGTGTCGGTGCTGGGCCGGGAAAACCGGGAGCTGGTGGATAAAAGCGAAATTCCCAAGAAGGTGGCCTATGCTTTTATCGCCACGGAGGATAAACGGTTCGAGCAGCATGCCGGTGTGGATGTCTGGGCCATCGGCCGGGCGCTGGTGAAGGACGTTATCGCCAGAAGTGCCGTAGAAGGCGGCAGCACCATTACCCAGCAGCTGGCGAAGAATCTGTTCCTGGACTTCGATAAAACCTTCTTCCGCAAAGGAACCGAAATGTCCATTGCTCTGGCGCTGGAGGAGAATTTGGACAAAGATGAAATCATGGAGCTGTACCTGAACCGGATATACTTCGGTAAAGGGGCATATGGCATTAAGGCTGCTTCCAAGTATTATTTCGGCAAGTCCGATCTGAACCAGCTGGAAACCTGGGAAATCGCTGCGCTTGCTGCGACCCCCAAAGCACCGGCCATCTATGGACCCATGGGGGATCCGGAAAAATCCAAGGACCGCCGCAATGTGGTGCTGAAGCTGATGTATGACCAGGGTTATATTACCGAAGCCGAGAAGAACAAGGCCCAGGCCATGGAATATACCCCTCCGGCTCAAAAAACCGATGAGCTTCTGGCGTTTAAGGATTATGTCATCCAAGAGGCCTCGGAGAAATACAAGCTGGAGGAGGAGGTCATCCGCAGGGGCGGGTATAAAATTTACACCACCATGAACGTGGATGCCCAGCGGATTCTGGAGACTGCCTTTAAGGATCCGAAGTTCTTCCAGAAGGACGGTCCGGAGCAAAAGATGCAAGGCAGCATGGTGATCGTGGACAATAAAGAAGGTGGTATTGTCGCCATGTCCGGAGGACGGGATTACGCAGCCAAAGGCTTGAACCGCGCGCTGGTGCAGCGGCAGCCCGGCTCCTCCTTTAAGCCGCTGATCGCTTATGCGCCTGCTATGGAGCTGCAAAGCAATAAATATAATCCCTACACCCTTCTGCCGGATGAGCAGAAGAGCTACGCAGGCTACAGCCCCCGCAACTATGACGGTGTGTATCAGGGCGAGGTTACCATGATGGAGGCGGTCCGCAAATCCATCAACGCCCCGGCCGTATGGCTGCTGAATGAAATCGGCGTAGCCAAGGCCCGGGATTTCGTCAAGAAAATGGGGATTACCCTCGAAAGCCAGGACAATAACCTGGCCATCGCATTAGGCGGTTTGACCAAGGGTGTGACGCCGCTGGCCATGGCTCAAGCCTACAGTGTCTTTCCTAATAACGGGATGATGAACACGGCACATTCCATCCGCAAAATAGTGGACAGCGAAGACAATACCGTAGCTTCAATGAAGCTGGAGAAGACCAAGGTAATGTCTCCCAAATCCGCGTATTACATGACCGAGATGCTAAAGGGAGTAGTCAGCGGCGGAACCGGCACCGCGGCCAAGCTGAACCGTCCCGTTGCCGGGAAAACAGGCACCACCCAGCTGGATCTGAAGGGTCTGGAGAAAAATAACCGGGATGCCTGGTTCGTCGGGTATTCGGCGGAGTGGACGGCAGCGGTGTGGATGGGTTTCGACAAAACGGACACCAAACATTACGTGCTCCCCGCCAGCGGCTCCTTCCCGGCTGCCCTGTTCAGAGAGGTTATGAATAAGGCGCTGACCAATGTGCCCGCCAAGGATTTTGTGAAGCCCTCGGATGTGCCCAGCCTGACAGAGCCGCCTAAGAGTGTGGATAGTCTGAAGGCGGAGTATATCAAGGATCCGCTGCCCAAGGTGGAGCTGACCTGGACAGGGGATACGGACAACAGCATCGGTGCGTATCAGATCTTCCGCAGGGAAGCCAAGGAACAGGAGTTCCGGCAAATTTCCGAGCAGCTGAAGGGGAATCTCAAGTTCGTGGACATCAGCATTAAACCCGGGGAATCGTACGACTATTATGTGGTACCGTACAATACCCAGTCCAATCAGGCTGGGGAAAAGTCCAATGTGGTGACAATGCAGATTCCTGCCGATTCACCTGTCAGCCCGTCCCCGTCCGTCTCTCCGGGCGGCAGCCAAAGCCCTGGAGGAAGCAACCGCCCCAGCGGAAGCCCGGACCGGACTCCCCGCCCCAGCGGCTCCGTATCGCCGACTCCCACTCCATCCTCTTCGGCCCAGGCTTCGGGTAAACCGTCGCCGGCCGGCAGCAAGGAACCGGAGCAGGGAGGCAATAACGGGACATCGTCCTTCCCCAGCTCAAAGCAATCTCCTGGCGGGCAAGTGCAGGGAGAAGCGAATAATGCCGGCAGTCCGTCCAAAGCTCCTGCGGGAGGGCAATAAGCTGTCAAACCCCCTTGCCCAATAAGAAGAACCAGCCTTGATGGAGGAAGCTCCATTGGGGCTGGTTTTTTTTTTTTTTTGTTTGAGCCTTTTTTCACAAACAATGCCGGAACAATGCACTCCTTAAATGCCGAAGTGGTCGTTATAATCGGCTTCCTGACGGGAATACAA
>JAEWAA010000140.1 GCA_023391955.1 Bacillota bacterium
ATTCCGTGCTGGTCCCCCGAAGACTGTCCCGTTCGGCTTTGGCCACGGGTGTCTGGTTCACAGAGCTATACAGCTCCCCCTCTACCCGAATGACCGGCGCGCTCTGACCTGATCCCGCTGCAGAAGCGGAAGCAGTGCCGAATGGAACCGCTTGCAAAAACAATAAAACCATCATCCCCCATACCAGCATCCGTGATACACGTTTTTTCAACACGCAATCCCTCCTTAAATTGGGTGCGGGAACAGCCCCTTACCTAGCGGGGCCATTCCCAATGAAGCAGGTCCTTGCTCCAGGCAATGCCGATGGAAGCATAGGTATCGAACAGAATACGCTCATCCTCCGGCCCGCTGCCATGGAAAAACATCACATACGTCTCCACTCCCGCTATATGACGCAGGTCCAGCACAAAAGCGGCAGTCAATCTGCCTTTTGCCCACCCCCAATCCTCCTGGCCTAAGGTAATTAATCCGGCGTCATCCTGCCAATGCAGCAAATCCCGGGAACGTTTGACGCCAATGCCGTTCTCCGGGGAGTGGAACATCACATATTCCCCTTCATGCCGGATAATGCACACATTCTCTCCGGCATCCTCACGGCCGCAATAGGTCCATTGGCGGAAGTCCTCCGTCTTGGACATACTGACGCCGTTCTGCTTATAGAAGCAGTACCATTCCCCCGGTTTGGCCGCATTCTCCACCAGATAAGGGTCGATCATCCGGCCCATATCCTGCTCCGCGACCCCGTCGCCTTTAACACGGAGCAGCTGCGGCTCCCCCCAAACAGATAAATCCCGGCTTTCCATCATCCAAATCCGGCTGTTGCCATTGCCGTATTTTTCCCCGTTGGGACGGGGATAGGTTTGAAGGCACATAAGCCATCTGCCGTCTGACCGGATGATGTTGCCGGGACTGGAATAATTGCAGCTTTGGTCTTTTGGGGTCAAAATCCGGGGTTCGCTCCAGGCACGAAGATCCGTGCTTTCACTCACCGCCGTATACAAATAAACAGATCCATCCGCTTCCGTTTCCACCAAAGTATAGAAAAGACGGACGATGCCGTCATGATAGACTGCACAAGGGTCACGGAAGGCCCTCCGGTGATCCCCGCGCAGCAGAACCGGGGATGGCAATTGAGCCAGATTCATCACTTTCTCCACTTCCTCCCGCTTCTTGCGGAGAAGAAGCTGTTCAAAAGTCATATGGGATGAATAAATATTCGGCAAGGTCACTCCCTTCCGGAAAAGGCTGTCTTGGAAGCTTCAAACAGATTTTGTCCGCTTTCTTTTGAATCTATTATTAGGTAAAAAGCGGCCAAAAAAACTCGCCCTCAAGACACCCTTTTCCTCCCGGTCCTTTCTGCCGAATATTTATTCACCTTGACTGACTTTTAAGCAGCCTGCTTCCCGGCCGAAGCTTTTGTTATTTTAATTGGTCCTTATTTTTTTGATACCATTCGTTGACCATCTTCTCCACATTTTCGCCGCCCAGACGTTTCCACTCCTTGCGCAGCTCCTCCAGGCCTGTTTTGGCGCTCATGGCGGAGCCGCCGGTGATAACCTTGGACTCGATTTGCTCGGCGATGGGATTGAAGGTGGCGATCAATTGACTCAGCTCCGGCATGCTGGGGCTGTACGGAATATCCTTGCGGTATTTATTTTTCATGGCCAGTGTCAAGGCATTGGCTTTTTCCTTGGCATATTCCTGGGAGATGGCATCGGAAGCAGCCATAATCGGGAACCAGTCCGGTTTCGGGGAATATTGGCTCAGTATAGGATACTCGTTGGCATAGTCCACTTCCTTGCGGAATTTGGCCGCATCGATGGTTTGCGGAACGCCGTTTACGTCCTTATAATGAACGTTTTCTTCCCCTTGTCTAAGGGGCTCCAGCCTGTCTCCAGCATCCAATCCAGGAATTTCACAGCGGCTTCAATCTTATCCTCCTTCATCTTGCTGTTGAAGGCTACGAGAATGGACGGTGGCGCTTCCTGGAACAGACCGGATTTACCGAAGGGGCTTGCCACCGGCTCCAGAGCTGTCATTTTGGCCTCCGGCACATTCTTCTTCAGATCCACAAACTGCTGCTCCATATTCCAGCTGCCCAGTAAAATCCCTGCTTTGCCGGTGGTCCAGAACTGGAGGGCACGCTGGAAGCTTTTGTCGGTGATGAATTCCTGATCAATGAGGCCTTCGTCGTACATTTTCTTCTGGTAATCCAGGCTGTCGCCGTAACGGTCCAGGGTTCTTCCGAAGGCCAGCTTATCCCCTTCCAGGTACCATTGAACCGGATGGGTCAGGAACAGGTTGCGCAGAATAATATTGCCCGTGTTGGTGAACACAATCGGCACGGTGTCGGCCTTGCCGTTGCCATCGGGGTCGCCGGTTTTGAATTTGCGGGCTACCTCCAGCAGCTCTTCCGTTGTGGTGGGGGTTTTCAGGCCCAGCTTATCCAGCCAGTCCTGGCGGATCCAGATGCCCATGTTGGCAATGGAATCGGCACCCCGGACACTGGCCATCATATAGGTTTTGCCTTCCACCGTCAGGTAGGATTTCAGCTCCGGATGCTCGGCCAGATATTTCTTGTAGGTGGTGCTGTATTTCTCAATGTACTGGTCGATGGGCTGGATGGCGCCTTGGTTGGCCAGCTGGGCGATATAGTTGCGGTCATACTCCCAGATCAGATCCGGGGCGCTGCCCGAGGCGATCAGGGTGTTCAGCTTGGTTTGAGCTTCATTCCGGGGAACAGGCACCCACTTTACGGTAGTCGGAGCATGTTCGTTGATCCACTTGGTCCACCGGTTATTCTCATAATTGCCTTCCTCGGCAGGAACCTTCCCCCGGTCAAACATGGAGATGCTGATTTCTTTTTTGGGCCCAGTAGAGGCTGTACCCGCACCGGCGGAGGCGGCGGGAGAAGCGGCGGAATCCTTGCCCTTGTCATCCCCGCAAGCGGCCAGCAGGGTTGCCGACAAGCTTGCAACCACAACGGAAGCGATTACTTTTGATGCTGTTTTCATTGTCTCATCCCCTTAGTTTATTTCACCTATCTGATCTATATCGAAGGTTGGAAGTCCGAAGCTCCCTCCTATGATATCAACCTTTCACAGAACCGATCAATACGCCCTTTACAAAGTGCTTCTGCAAAAACGGATATACGCATAATACCGGGGTAATGGCGATGACCACCGACGCTGCTTTGATGCCCTCCGGTGTCAGCATAACCGATGAGGCGCCTTCGCTGCCGCCGCCGCTGTTCAAGAGGCTCTGATCCACCTGCTTGATCATCTGGTACAGCTTCAGCATCAGGGTCTGCAGGTCGGCGCTGGTAATGTACAGCATGACGTTAAAGTAGGAGTTCCACCAGCTTACCGCGTAGAACAGGGACAGCGCCGCCAGAATCGGCTTGCACAAGGGAAGCATAATCCGCACCAGAATCAGCCAATTGCCAGCTCCGTCAATGGATGCCGACTCCTCGATCTCGTCGGGCAGACCCTCCATGAAGCTTTTCATGACGAACATGTTATAGGTACTGATCAACGCGGGCATCCAGAGAGCAAAGTAGGAATCCATCAGTCCCAAGGATTTTATCAGGATAAAATTGGGGATAATTCCAGATATATAAATCATGGTGAAGGTAATGAACATCAATAACGGGCCACGGCCCACCAGCCGCTTGCGGGACAAGGGATAGGCCGCCAGCACAGTCATGACCATATTCATTAGTGTGCCCACAGCAGTCACAATTACGGTATTTCCCATGGCATGAATCAATTGCCCGTCCTCAAGCAGCCGTTTGTACGCCTCCGTATTAAATTCCACTGGCCAAAAGAACACCTCTCCGGCCGTTATGGCTCTGCTGCTGCTGAAGGAAGCGGCAATTTCGTACAGGAAGGGATACAAGGTGAATAAGGACATGATGCCAAGGAAGATATAATTGAGCGTATGCCCCGCCAATGACCACGGGGAATGCTTTGCGATAAAACGCTTCATGCCTACCAAAGCCCCCTTTCACCGAATAGCCGGATAATCCGGTTTACGCTGACTACCAGAACCAGACTGATCAGGGACTGGAACAGCCCCAAGGCCGTGGTATAGCTGTAATTCATATTCTGGAGACCCACCCGGTACACATAGGTGCTAATCACATCAGCCACATCCAATACAGAATCGTTCTGCAGCGCCAGGGTTTGCTCCAGCCCTACATCCATCATGCTGCCCATGCGCAGAATCAGCAGAATGGCAATGGTGCTCCGGATACCCGGCAGTGTGATATGCCAGACCTGGCGCAGCTTGTTGGCTCCGTCGATTTTGGCCGCTTCATACAGCTGCGGATCAATGGAAGCCATCGCCGCCAAATAGAGGATGGTGCCCCAGCCTGCCTCCCGCCAAATGGAGGAAGCAGTATATGCCACCGGCCACCAGGAGGACTTGGCCATAAAGTAGATGGGCTCTATGCCGAACACATTGGTCAGGAGCAAGTTCACCACACCGGTGCTTGGCGATAACAGGGCAATCAGAATGCCGCCCAGCACCACCCATGAGATAAAGTGGGGAATGTACAGGAGGATTTGCACCAGCCGCTTGTACCCTTCCACCCGGACCTCATTTAAGAGCAGCGCCAATAGAATGGGCACCGGAAAACCAAACACCAGACTGTACACATTCAAGAGCAGGGTATTGCGCAGCACCCGCCAGAAGTCCGTGCTTTCGAACAGCATCCGGAAATTCTTCAGTCCTACCCAATCGCTGCCCAGAATCCCGTCCGCAAAGCGGTAATTCTTAAAGGCAATGATTTCCCCGAGCATGGGGGAATACTTGAACAGAAGATAAAACAGCAGCACCGGGACCAGCATCATATATAAGGATTTATCCCGCTTGATCCCTCTCCACAGTCTTCCTTGCCGCGGTGCGGCCAAAGCCGGGCTGCCCTGCAGACCCTCTCCGGCGGCTGCGGCCATTTTCTCTTTCATCTCTCTCACCATCTCCTGACATCCTAATCTCCCGCTGACAGGTTCATCGTACCGGAATCCCTGTCCTGTTGAATACAGACCGCTTCCCAAATCGGGCACAATTCTTGGTTTTTGGGTGCTCACCATTCTTGCAGTAGGGGAATTTTCTTGGTTTCCGCATAGAAAAAAGCCCGTCCCATGGCTCTTTGGTGGAGTCACAGACGGGCGGTCAGCTAAATGTGGAGTCTTTATGGGCCGGAGCTTCCGACGGTCTGCTCACGGTATTCCGTGGGCGTCAGTCCGGTATATTTTTTGAAGGTGCGGGTGAAGCTGCGGGAATGCATATACCCGACGGCATCGGAGACGTCGTTAATCTTGATGGTTTTGTCCCGGAGCAGCTCCTTGGCGGCGTCAATCCGGATTTTGATCAAATAGTCGATGAAATTATCCTCCATCTGCTCCTTGAACAGCTTGGAGATGTAGGTGGGGTGAAGATCAAATTCCTCGGCCAGCCGGTCTAGGGACAAGCCGCTGTCCCGGTAATTCTCCTGAATGAATTGAAGGATACGACCGATATGCTCATTTTTCCCTCTTTGGCTGCGCCGTTTTTCTATTTTGCCGGCAAACCCCAACAGCACGGCCTCCACCACTTGTTCGGTCTCCCGCACATTCTCGCAGCGGTTGATCCGTTCATACAGGTTGCCGATTTCGTTCAGGGTTTCCTCCGTATCCATGCCGATGGACTCCATGGTTTGCGTGGCCCGCATCACCAATTCGAAGGAAAACTGGCGGATTAAATCCGGCGGCAGGTTATGGTTGACGGCTTCCTGGAAGATCCCCTTGAGATCATGAAGTCCCTTGTCCATTTCACTCTGCTTCAAGGCATCCACAATCCGGTCGATCATCCGCACAATATGGTAATAATCCTGATTGTCCGGCGTCTGTACGTCCAGAATGGAGATAACGCCGTGATTGCCGGCCACCATCTTGTAGTGAAGAGCCTGCTGGGATTCGGCGTAAGACAACGGAACATCCTTCAGCTCCCGGTATCCCCGGCCCAAGCCTGCAATGACCGTCAGTCCGATCTGCCTGTTCATCACATTCAGAATTTGCTCCAGAAGGGCCATGGCCCGCAGATGATTCTGCTCCTCATCCCCCTCCGCGAAGCTGAACACAATCACAGCCCGGCCGCCGCCCAGGTCGATAGCCGATCCGGCATTCTCCGAATTGATGATTTCCTCGGCCACATTGCACAGCGCATAGGTGTAGAGCGTCTGATCCCTGGGCGCTATGCCCCCTTCCTTGCCGATCTCCGCCGTACACACCACATACCATTCCGGAAAAAGACGGATCCCCGTAAACTCCAGATGCGGGGCAATAACCGCATAGTCTGTCCGGTAACCCACCAGAACATCCATGATGGTCCGCCATTTCAGCATGGGCTTGGAATCCCGGAGCTGCTGCTCCAGCTTCTCCCGGTCCACAAACATCTGGTCGAAGAAGCTCTCCAGGTAAGAGACACCCCGTGGAGCGGAGGCGGCAGCACCTCCCCATGCAGGTCTGCCATTGCGGGACAGCTTGCCCAGCATCCGTCTATGGGGCTGAAGGTGCGCCGGTTCACCACAAAGAGAATCACGAATGCCACTAGAAACAGCACCACAGCCAGCAAAATCAGTAAATTCCGCGTCACCGTCAGGGGCTTGTACATTTGGCTCTCGGGGATAATATTCACGATCTTCCAGCCGGTATAAGCGGAGGTTTTGTAGGAGACGGTTTGCTTCACGTTATCCACCATGGCGCTGTACGATCCGCTTTCTTGCCCGCTTAGCACCTGCCGGATATAAGGCAGCTCTCCCATCTTGCTGTAAAGCATGGAGGCATCATCATGTGCGACAACCTGCCCCGTTTTGTCCAGAATAAAGGTATGTCCCGGCGATTCCTTCTCATAAATATCGTGGATCATCCGGTACAGCACATCCACGTCAATGTTGGCGGCCACCACGCCCTTCCGATAGCCCGGAGCGCTAAGCGGCGGATAAGAGCGGATTAGAGTCACAACGTCACGGTTCACATTTCCGTCCCAAATTTTGTGGGTGGTGAGCCACTGAAAGTAGTCGGGAATCTCCAGATATTCCGCGATCCAGCTGTTCTCCGACTGGTCTTTGGTGGTATAAAACCGGTCTGACAGAATGTTGCCGCTTACATCCGAATACGCAAAGATGGAGGAGAATTGAAGATTATTGTTCAGGAATTTGCCCAGCTTGGAGTTCAGGACGAAGAAATTATCGTTCTTCTGAGCATTATCCTTGTAGCTGTCATTCATGAAATATACAAATTCTAACTCATTTGTGAGTTGGAGTAAGTTAGCTTCCGTTTGCTGGAACGACAGCTCGATCTTTTGGTCAATCTGCTTCAGTAGAGCCATGTTTGTTTCCTTCAGCTGCTGCTCCAACCCCCGGACCGTGCTTTGGTACGAAAAGAAAAAAGCCAGGGATATAACAGCCAACAGCAGGCTGCCGTATATCAGCATGATCCTCCCTGTAACGCCGATTTTCATCTTCCTTTAGCCTACCGGTATGCTGCATAAAAGCAGCACAGACAGCCCTTACAGGCCGTCTGTGCGGATCTTTATAGAGGAATGTCCGGTTATCTGCGGTCTTGGGGTCCGCCTACGGAAACCGTCGTATCGGTATCCAACCCGTAAGCCGTGTGCAAGGTTTGGATCACCTCATTCAGACGGCTGTTGGGGATGACACAGCTTACCTTGATCTCGGAGGTGCTGACCATGTTGATGCTGATGCCCAGCTCCGAAATGGCCTCGAACATCTTGGCGGCTACGCCGGGATTGCTGACCATACCTGCGCCAACGATGGAAACCTTGACCAGACCGGTTTCGGAGGTGGTTTCACGGTAACCCACGGTTTCCTTGATGGATGCGATAATGGCCATCGCCTTATCCAGATCGCCGCTGCCTAC
Organism: Bacillota bacterium; assembly: GCA_023391955.1. Taxonomy (GTDB): domain Bacteria; phylum Bacillota; class Bacilli; order Paenibacillales; family NBRC-103111; genus Paenibacillus_AR. The sequence goes on from JAEWAA010000140.1 coordinate 7,923, forward strand.
AGTGAAGGAGAAATCCGCCGCGTCCTGGACACCGCTTTGGACAATAATATCCACGTCGATTTGCTGATTGGCCAACGCGGTGAACACCTTTGCCAGTTGGCCCGGACGTTCGGGCACTCCCAGGATGCTGATGCGCGCCACATTCTTGTCATATGCAATACCGCTGACTACGATTCCCTGCTCCATTGCGGCTTCCTCCTTCACAAGCGTACCTTCATTATGGTTAAAGCTGGAACGCACCACCAGGCGCACCTGGTTCAGCTTGGCGCACTCTACCGCACGGGGATGAAGCACCGCCGCACCAAGGTTCGCCAGCTCCAGCATTTCGTCGTAAGAAATCTCATTGAGCTTCCGTGCGCATTTCACAATGCGGGGATCAGTGGAGTAGACACCTTCCACATCGGTATATATTTCGCAAAGGTCGGCTTTGATGGCCGCGGCAACGGCAACAGCAGTAGTATCCGAGCCGCCCCGTCCAAGAGTAGTAATTTCCCCGGCTTCGGTCATCCCCTGGAAGCCTGCAACGATTACAATACAGTCCTTCTCCAGTGCTTCCTGCACCCGTTTGGGCTCAATGTGGCTGATGCGGGCTTTGCCGTGGACAGCCTCCGTATAAATCCCGGTTTGCCAGCCGGTATAAGACCGTGCCTCTTCACCGAGGCTTTGGATGGCCATGGATAAAAGCGCCACCGATACTTGCTCGCCTGTGGTCAGGAGCATATCCATCTCTCTCGCCGGCGGGGCGCCGTCGCAAATCTGCTTGGAGAGGTCAATCAGTTCATCTGTTGTATCGCCCATAGCGGATACCACAACCAGACAACGGTTCCCCTCCCGCTTCCTGTCCACGATCCGCTGGGCTACACGCCGCATGCGCTCGGGGGTACCGACGGAGCTGCCGCCGAACTTCATCACAATTACCGACAACTTCAACACTCCTTACCGTAGCTAATCCTGCAAAAGGTTTTTCCTATTATATCACCAAAACCATCCAAAAAAAATCCCCGTATAAAAAATCCCCCAAGGCTCATTGTCCTTAGGGGCTGTCTTCCCTTTTGCTTCACATGGCCGCCAAAGACGCCAAACAGACCGCTGTTACGCCCGGGAAATGTATTTGCCTTCGCGGGTATCGATAAGCAGGCGGTCTCCCTGGTTAATGAACAGAGGAACCTGTACGGTATGGCCGGTTTCCATGGTAGCGTTCTTGGTAGCGCCGGTTGCGGTGTTGCCCTTGATGCCGGGCTCGGTTTCGGTTACTTCCAGCTCAACGCTGTTGGGCAGGTTGATGCCCAGGATGGAGCCTTGGTAGCTGACGATGTTCACCAGCATGTTTTCCTTCAGGAAGTTGCGCTCCCATTCCAATTGCTTGGCGGACAGCTCGAATTGATCGTAGGTTTCATTGTCCATGAAGGTATATTCGGTACCGCTGTTGTACAGATATTGGGTTTCGCGGTTTTCGACGATGGCACGGCTCACCGTTTCACCTGCGCGGAAGGTCTTTTCCACCACGTTGCCATTCTTCAGGTTCTTCAGCTTTGTGCGGACGAAGGCAGCGCCTTTGCCGGGTTTTACGTGCTGAAATTCAATGACGGTGAACGGGTCGCCGTCGGTTTCAATTGTAAGGCCTGTCCGGAAATCATTAACGGAAATCATGCAATACTTCCTCCCAGTGGAAAAGTCATCTCTTTATTATAGTCTAAATTTAGGCGGCTCACAATATCAAAAGTTCTTTGGTGGAATGGGTCAGCACTTTTACACCTGTTTCCGTAAAGACCAGGTCATCTTCAATCCGTACGCCGCCGATACCCGGCAGATAAATACCCGGCTCCACGGTAACCGTCATACCCGGCTCGAAGACTACGTCGCAGCTGGGGGACAGCCGCGGATTTTCGTGAATCTCAAGCCCCAGGCTGTGGCCTGTTCCATGCCCGAAGTTCCCGCCGTAGCCGGCCTTGGCGATAATGTCCCGGGCGATAGCGTCGCCTTCCCGGCCCGTCATACCCGGCTTCAAGCCGGCGATGCAGGCCAGCTGGGCCTCCAGCACAATCCCGTAAATCTCCTTCAGCTTGTCGCTGGGAGTTCCCAGGGATACGGTCCGGGTAATATCGGAGCAATACCCGTTCAGAAGAGCGCCGTAATCCATTTTGACGAATTCATTCATTCCCAGGATCCGGTCGCTGGCCACTCCATGGGGAAGCGCGGAGCGTTCGCCGGAGGCAACAATGGTATCGAAGGAGGAGGAGGTTGCGCCGTTTTTGCGCATGAAGAATTCCATCTCCAGGGCGATATCCCGTTCAGAAACGCCGGGCTTCAGGTAGCTCAGGATATGGGTGAAGGTTTTGTCCGCCAAATCGGCAGCATCCTGCATCACCGCAATTTCCTCTTCATCCTTGTACATCCGCAGCTTCTCCACCACCAGGGAGGTAGGCACCGCTTCAATACCGGCCAGATCGGCCTCGTAGCTCTTGTACAGGCTGTAGCTCAGATGGTTTTGCTCCAAACCGAGCTTCTTAATGCCAAGACCGTCCAGCAGCTCCTTAACCGTCTGCATGGGCTTCACCGCATGCTCCACAATCTCATAAGCGGCCGCCTGCTCCTTGGCTTGTACCGTATAGCGGAAATCCGTCAGGAAAAAGGCTTTGCCTGCCGTTACCAGCACATAACCCGCAGTGCCGGTAAAGCCGGACATATAACGCCGGTTGTAGGGATTGGTAATCAATATGGCTTCCAGGCGGAGCCCTTCCATCGCTTTTCTTAAATTGGCCAACCGTTTCAATGACATCTCCATCTCACCCGTTTTCTCTTAAATAATGTACCATAGCGCGCAGGCCCGCTTCATAGCTGTACGGTCCCAGTCCGCTGATTTGCCCAAGGACCACCGGAGCGATCACCGACGTATGCCGGAAGGCCTCCCGCTTGTGGATATTGGACAGATGCACCTCGATAACAGGCAGGGATACCGCCGCCACTGCATCGCGGATTGCATAGCTGTAATGCGTGAAGGCGCCGGGATTCATGACAATTCCGTCCATTGTCCCGAAGGCGGCGTGAATGCGGTCGATCAGCGCCCCTTCATGGTTCGACTGAAAAAACTCCAGCTCCACCTTAAGCTCCGCCGCACACGCAAGGAGGGACTCCTCGATGGCGGGCAGTGACATGCTGCCGTATACACCCGGTTCACGGACACCCAGCATATTCAAATTCGGCCCGTGCAGAATAAGAATCCGTTTCATGGCAAAATCACCTGTCTTTGCATCTTGTGTGTTGCAACGGGTACATTTTACCATAAGTTACGGATGGAGAGAAATTGAATTCTTACTTCACCGGCTCCGCCTTCATCACCATGGGTTCGCGGGAGCGTTCGTCGGTAAATTCGAACGTGATGGAGTAGCCGATGAACAAGCCCCATACAGCAAACAGGCACATATCCGTCACCAGGGAATTGACGTCCATCTGTGTGATAGCGGGTACCATGCCGGTTAACGGTCCAATCAAAAGGTAGAGGCCTCCCCACCAGGCCAGACCGTAAATCAGCCCGGGCCACGGTCCCTTCAGCTTGCGCAGCACCAGGCCGTAAAGAAGCGCAGCCACCAGGGATAAGCAGATTAGGCTGCCGTAACCGAGCAAAATCCCCTGCCAGGTTACCAGGAAGTCATGCCGGAAGAAGGGCTCCAGCAAAAATCCCGGCACCACATCCGTATACTTCATGGCAAATTGCAGCAGCTTCAGGGCTCCCCAGATAATACCCGCAAATAAACCGATATATAAGGAGAACACCCAAGGCCGCGTGGTCTTGCGGCTTTTGTGTTTGGAGCGGTATTTCGCCTTCACCATCATGACGTTCCGCCTTTCTCATACATGTGGAGGATTTTCCTGTAGTATGCACCAGGCCCGCCAGGTTAAATCAGGTGGAATTCAACCGCTGTTTCCGCTACAATAGATACACAAGCCCATCCCTTGCGCGGGTTTATGTGCGAGGACCAACTTCATGGAGAGAAGCAGGTGAATGCAGTGCCGCAAAAGACCATATATGGCGGACAAGCCGTAATTGAAGGCGTCATGTTCGCGGGCAAAACCGCCCACGTGACAGCCGTCCGCCGCAAAAATAATGAAATCAGCTTTTTGGAGGTGCCGCGCACCACCAAACCCTGGGTGCAGAAGCTGGGTAAAATCCCGTTCATCCGAGGTATTGTGGGACTATTGGATTCCAGTGCAAAAGGCTCCCGCCATCTGAATTTTTCCGCTGAGGCCTATGCGGAGGATGAGGGTGGACCTGTAAAGGAGGAAAAGGAAACACTTTTCGGCAAAATCGGCATGTTCCTTGGGGTGGCCGTTGTCGGTGTCCTGTCCTTTATCTTCGGCAAGCTGATCTTTACGGTTGTCCCCGCCGCAGTGGAGCAGCTGCTGTTCAGTGAATTGTTCGGCGGCCGCATCCTCCATAATATTATTGAAGGTGTCCTGAAAATTATTTTGCTTCTGGCATATATTTATATTATCTCCCTGACCCCCATCATCAAGCGGTTGTTCCAATACCACGGGGCGGAGCATAAGGTGATCAGCGCGTACGAGGCCGGTGTGGAGCTTACCGTGGAGAATGTGCAGAAGTTCAATACCCTGCACTACCGCTGCGGCAGCAGCTTCCTGGTTATGACCGTTCTGATCGGTGTCATTGTTTACTCCTTCTTCCATTACGACGGCTTCTGGGAGCGGATTATCCAGCGTATCGCCCTGCTGCCTGTCGTCACCATGCTGGCGTATGAATTCCTGAAGCTGACCAATTCTCTCCGGGATACGCCGGTGCTCCGCTTTTTGGGGTACCCCGGGCTGTGGCTCCAATATTTGACCACCAAGGAGCCTACCGACGATCAGGTGGAGGTATCCATTGCCTCCTTCTACCGGGTGCGTGAGCTGGACAGCCAACTCTCATCCGCTTCCGGTCAAGCCGCTTCCTAAAGGTTTCACATAAGCCAGCCCATTAAATGTTAAGGAGGGGAAGTTATGAACATGTACAGACGGTTGTCTTTGCCGGATTACATCATCTATGGCCTTTTGGTAGTGGGAATCCTCTACCGCTTTCTGGTGAATCCCGGCCCCCTTTTGATTCCGCTCCTGGTGTTCGGTGTCATTTTCCTTCTGTACAAATTCCCTCCCAACCGGCTGCAGAAGCAAGGCAGGCCTGTCCAGCACAGGACCAGAACGGCGGAGCGCAAGAAGTACGAGGAACGGGAACGCCGCAAGGCCCACTTCCGGGTTATTCCGGGGAGCAAGCCGGACTCCGACGAGGAGCAGCCTCCCAAATATCTTTGAGCATCAGCAGCAAAGCCGCCCCTGGGGCGGCTTTTTTACTTTTGCCGGCCGGATATCGCCTTTGGTGTGCTTCCAGGATATATCAGCCAGACTTCAGCAGGAGTTTTTCTCATATTCGGGGGATGTTATAGAC
>JAEWAA010000179.1 GCA_023391955.1 Bacillota bacterium
CAGGAGCCCCGGCCGGGCGTTGTGGCCATTCACGGCCACGGCTACGGCAGCAGGGAGATTGTCGGGCTGGAGCCGGACGGCGCCGAGCGCGGGGCTGAGCCCGGTTTGCATAAGGATTTTGCCGTGGAGCTGGTAAAGCACGGTTTTGTGGTCGCAGCTCCGGAGCTGCTGGCCTTCGGCGACAGACGGCTGCCAGAGGATATTGCCGCAGGTCCCAAACAAAGCTCCTGTGCCCGGATCTCAGCGCAGCTGATGCTGCTGGGGCGCAATATCGGGGGCGTCCGGGTGGCGGAAACCATGCAGACTGTAGGCTATCTGCTGTCCCGTCCAGATGTGAAGCCCGGAGCCATCGGCTGTATGGGGATTTCCGGCGGCGGCCTGGTGGCGGCCTATACGGCTGCGCTGGATGAGCGCATTGGGGCAACCGTGGTCAGCGGCTACGCCAACACCTTCCAGGACAGCATCCTGTCCCGGATGCACTGCCTGGACAATTACATTCCCGGCATTCTCCAGGATGCGGAAATGCCGGAGCTGATCGGTCTGATCGCTCCCCGCAGTCTGCTGGTGGAATCCGGGGAAGCGGACCGGGTGTTCCCCCGGGAGGGAGCCTTGAAGGCCATGGAAAAGCTGGCCATGATTTATGAAGCGGCCGGCGCGGAAGAGGAGCTTGCCGTGGATTATTTCACCGGCGGGCATGAAATCAGCGGAGCGAAGGCATATGAGTGGCTCCGCCGGCTGGAATAGAACAGAGCGAATACACCTTTAGGAGGAAACGACATGATCGTGGCCAAAGACGGAAGCGGCGATTTTACATCCATTCAGGAAGCGGTGAACGCTATCCCCGGGGATGCCGAAGGCTGGACAGTCATTCACATTAAGAACGGCGAATACAAGGAAAAGCTGGAAATTCTGAAGCCCCGCGTGAAGCTGGTGGGCGAAAGCGTGGAAGGCACGGTCCTCACCTTTGATGATTACGCCAAAAAAACCTTCCCCGACGGCAGAGAGTATGGCACCTTCAACTCCCAATCCTTCCTGATCGGCGCCGATGACTTCGAAGCCGAGAACCTGACTATTGCCAATACGGCAGGCAGCGGGGATAAGGTAGGCCAGGCTGTGGCGGTTTATGCCGACGGGGACCGGCTGGTGTTCCGGAACTGCCGGTTTACGGCCAGCCAGGACACCCTGTTTACCGCGCCTCTGCCTCCCAAGCCGGTAGAGCGGGCCACCTTTGGCGGGCCCCGGGATGAAACACCGCGGCGCAACCTGCGCCAATTGTATGACCGCTGCTACATTGCGGGAGATGTGGACTTTATTTTTGGCTGCGCCACTGCGGTATTCACGGATTGCGAAATTTTCTCGAAGAAACGGCTTGTCCCCGAAGGGGGAGAAAAAACCATCCACGGGTACATTACCGCCGCCTCCACGGATGAAGAGATTCCCTATGGCTATGTCTTCGCCAACTGCCGGCTGACCGGTGATGCGCCGGAGAATACCGTATATCTGGGGCGCCCGTGGCGGGACTACGGCCATACGGTTTTCCTGAATTGCTGGATGGGTGCCCATATCAAGCCGGAGGGCTGGCATTATTGGAAGCCGGAGCGGGAGCATACCGCCCGTTACGAGGAATTCGGCAGTACCGGTCCCGGAGCAGGCAAACGGGAAAGCCGGGTGCCGTGGGCGAAGATTTTGACAGAGGAAGAAGCGGGTAAATATGAATTGAACCGGGTTCTGTCCGGCCAGGATGGCTGGAGCCCCTTGAAGGAGGAGCAAGCGTAATGAGTGAGCTGACTGTATTTCTTGCGGGAGATTCCACCGTGGCGGATTATCCTCCCGAAAAACTGCCCATGCTGGGCTGGGGAGCCAAGCTGGGACTTTTTCTGGACGGCACCGTCAAGATCGTCAACCATGCGATGAACGGCCGCAGCTCCAAAAGCTTCATTAACGAAGGACGGCTGGAGCCTATCCGCGAAGCCATCGGCCCAGGGGATGTGTTCCTGATCCAGTTCGGCCACAATGACAGCAAGGAGGATGAGGAGCGCCGGACTGAGCCGTGGAGCAGCTACCAGGAGCATCTGGCCCAATATATTGCCGTTGCCCGGGAAAAAGGTGCGGTGCCGGTGCTGATCTCCTCCGTTTGCCGCCGCCGTTTCGATGACAGCGGACGTTTGGTGGACACCCACGGAGAATACCCCAAGGCCATGGAGGATCTGGCCGAACGGGAGAAGGTGGCTTTTATTGATCTCACCGCCAAAAGTGCGGTTCTGCTCCGCCAACTGGGCAGCGAGGATTCCGAGCAGCTGTTCACCTGGCTGAAGCCGGGGGAAAATCCCAACTATCCGGAAGGCAGCCAGGACAATACCCACCTGAACGAATACGGTGCGGAAACCGTCGCCCGGCTGGTGGCCGAGGAGCTGGCTGTACTGGACACGCCGTTGAAGGATAAAATCAAGCTGGACTAATAGGATTAGGATAAAAACAAGAACCGCCGGAGGCTTGATGCTCTCCCGGCGGTTTTTTTTGACCAAGAGCGATTCGACATTCATATTGTTATACCGTTCCGAATATTCTCTTATATTCACTGGGTTTTTCATGGCCTATAATCAAATTATGCTCTTACTTCCCGATAAAAGAGGTGCTTTGATGAAACCCAAATTCCGCTATACGCCCCCTGCCAACGGGTATCCGGAATGGAACAATAACCCGGACATTTTCCAAGTGAACCGGATGGCTGCAGCCACCGCGTATATTCCGTATCCCACTGCCGAAGAAGCGGCAGCCGGTCAAGAGGAGGCGTCTCCCTGGAAAATGTCCCTGAACGGCACATGGCAATTCCATTATGCCGACAATCCGGAAGCGCGTCCCGTTGACTTTTACCGGGCGGATTACGATACCACCGGGTGGGACACCATTCCCGTTCCGGCCCACTGGCAATTTCACGGCTACGACTACCCCCAATATACCAATGTCACCTATCCCTGGAAGGGAAAAGAGGACCTGGAGCCGCCTTTTGCCCCGGTGCGTTATAACCCGGTGGGTTCGTATGTGCGGACCTTCACTGTGCCCGATAATTGGCGGGAGCGTCCCGTGTACATCAACTTCCAAGGGGTGGAGTCCGCCTTTTATGTATGGGTGAACGGGGATTTGGTAGGCTACAGCGAGGATACCTTCACCCCTGCGGAATTTGATCTGACCCCTTACCTCATTGACGGGAAAAACAAGCTGGCCGTAGAGGTCTACCGCTGGTGCGATGCCAGCTGGCTGGAGGATCAGGACTTCTGGCGGCTGTCGGGCATTTTCCGTGAGGTGTTCCTGTACAGCACCCCCATGCTTCATATCCGCGATGTTGCCGCCGTTACGGAGCTGGACGCCAGTTTCACCCACGCGCAGCTGAAGCTCAAGACCACCGTTACCCGCTACCTTCCATCTGCCGGAGAAAAGGCCGCCGTGGAAGCCATCCTGCTGGATGCCTCCGGCCATGCCGTAACCGGTGAGCCAATTCTCTTGGAGGGCAGCTTCACCGGGGAGGGGGATTCGCTGGTTCTGGCCGCTTCTGCAGCTGTAGACAACCCTCTCCTGTGGAGCGCCGAGGCACCGAATCTGTACACGCTGGTCATTTGCCTGAAGGATGCCCAGGGACAGCTGCTTGAGGCCCAAAGCTGCAAAATCGGCTTCCGCCGCTTCGAAATTGAAGGCGGTCTCATGAAAATTAACGGGCAGCGGATTATGTTCCGGGGTGTGAACCGTCATGAATTCGGCTGCGATACCGGACGGGCCGTGCGGGACGAGGACATGCTCCACGACATTCTCCTGATGAAGCAAAACAACATCAATGCCGTGCGCACCTCCCATTACCCCAATCACCGCAAATGGTACAAACTGTGCGACGAATACGGATTGTATGTCATCGACGAAACCAATCTGGAGACCCACGGCAGCTGGCGTTACGGCCAGCAGGAGGAGGAAGGGGCGCTGCCGGGCAGCAAGCCGGAGTGGACGGCCAATGTCCTGGACCGCTGCAACTCCATGCTCCAGCGGGACAAGAATCATTCTTCCGTTATTATCTGGTCCTTAGGCAACGAATCCTTCGGCGGGGATAATTTCCAGAGGATGCATGACTACCTGCGGGAGCAGGACCCCACACGGGTGGTCCATTATGAAGGGATCTTCCATTTCCGTGCTACGGATGCCGCTTCGGATATCGAAAGCCATATGTACAGCAAGGTGGAGACACTGGAGGCGTATGCCCTAAGCCAGCCCTCTAAACCTTTTATCCTGTGCGAATACAGCCATGCCATGGGCAACTCCTGCGGCGACCTGTACAAGTATTGGGAGATGTTCGACAAGTATCCGGTGCTCCAGGGAGGTTTTATCTGGGATTGGCGGGATCAGGCCATCCGGACGGAGAATGCCGACGGGGAAACCTATTTGGCGTACGGCGGCGATTTCGGCGATTTTCCCAACGACGGCACCTTCAGCGGCAACGGCCTGATTTTTGCGGATGGAGCAGTGACGCCCAAGCTGGCGGAGGTGAAGGGCTGTTACCAAAGCGTACGTTTCCGGGCAGCGGATTTGAGCAAAGGCACAGTGGAGCTGGAGAACCTCTTCCTTTTCACCAATTTGGAGGAGTTTGATCTTCACTGGCGTTTGGATGTTAACGGACAGTCCCGGCAGGAGGGAATTCTGACTGCAGCCGTAGCGCCACTAGCCTCTGGTACGATTCAGGTTCCTTATACCCTGCCCGAAGCACTTCCCCGTGGGGAGGAAGCGGTGCTGACCCTGACACTGCTTCTGCGCAAAGAAGAGGTATGGGCTCCGGCGGGCCATGAAATCGCCTTTGGTCAGTTTATCCTTCCGGTGCCTGTAGCGGAAGCGGCGGCTGCGGGGAATATCTCCGGCGGCAGCCTCCGGGTAACGGAAACGGAGCAGGTTTTGACAGTAGAGGGAGATCGCTTCACGGTCATCTTCTCTCGGAAAACCGGCGAACTTACCTCCTACAAGGCAAACGGCTTGGAGCTGCTGGCCACCGGCCCGGCCCCCCACTTCTGGCGGGCAGTGACGGACAATGACCGGGGCAACAAACATCCTGTCCGCTGCGCCACCTGGCGGGAGGCAGGGCTGAACCGGAAGCTGCTCTCTTTTAAAACGGAAACGACAGCTGAGGGGGTAACGGTGGAAGCGGAATACCTGATTGCCACCGCACCCCGGTCCCATTGTACTGTGCGTTATTCCCTTGATTCTGCAGGGGGCCTTGCGGTGGAGCAGGAGCTCACCCCCGGCGCCAATCTGCCGGAAATTCCCGTAGTTGGCCTTTTGTTTACGATGGAGCCGTCCTTCCACAACCTGACCTGGTATGGAATGGGGCCCCACGAGAATTACTGTGACCGTGTGGCGGGCGCCAGACTGGGCGTGTACGAAGGAACGGTGGAGGAGCAGCTTACCCCGTATCTGCGTCCCCAGGAGAGCGGCAATAAAACCGGTGTTCGCTGGGCTGAAATCCGCAACGACGGTGGTCAGGGGCTGCGTATTGAAGGGGCGCCTGCCGTGGAGCTTTCTGTGCTGCCTTATACGCCGGAGGAGCTGGAGTTGGCCGACCATGCCTACAAACTCCCGCGGCAAACCCATACGGTGGTCCGGGTCAACGCCCGGCAAATGGGAGTCGGCGGTGACGACAGCTGGGGCGCCCATGTCCATCCGGAGTTCACCCTGCCGGCGGATCGGACGTACACCAACCGCTTTGTGCTGAAGCCGATTTTCTAGACGTTTGTCCGATGGAAACGCAAGGTAAGTAAATATTCATGTGAAATGACTGGGAGGGAAAGGAGTGACTTGAGGGCGAGTTTTTTGGCGGCTTTGAAACCTTAAATATCTAATCCAAATCAAGGCCGACAAAACGTGTTTGAGCATCCAAGTCACTCCTTTCCCGGTAAGGAATGAAACTTCATGAATATTTATATCTAAAGTCACTCTGTCGAACTAGTCGCAGAACCCCCACATCATATTCCGCAATCGGGAATTCGCGTGTAAAATAGAAAAAGAGCAATATTTTCCACACAGCCGTCTTTACCGAAAGGGGAAGAAATGAGCATATGGATCAAACCATTTATCAAATCGCCATTATCGGCTTCGGCGGGATGGGCAGCTATCACACCCAACTGATCCAGCCGGTAGCCCAGCTTCAGGTCCGCGGAGTTTATGACATTCTGCCGTACCGTATGGAATTGGCCGCAACCCAGGGCCTTCGGGCTTACAGCAGCCTTGAGGAAGTGATGGAGGATGCAGAGGTGGATGTAGTGCTGATTGCCACCCCCAACGATTCCCATAAGGAGATTGCCATCCAGGCGCTCCAGGCGGGCAAACATGTGATTTGCGAAAAGCCGGTTACGATGAACTCGGCGGATTTCTTGGAGATTACAGCGGCGGCCGAAGCGGCCAAACGTGTATTTACGGTTCATCAAAACCGCCGGTGGGACCCGGATTTCTTGATTATCAAAGAAATTGTGGAGAAGAAAAAAGCCGGTGAGGTCTTCCATGTGGAATCCCGGGTACAAGGGGCCAACGGCATCCCCGGCGATTGGCGGCAACTTGCGGCCTACGGTGGAGGCATGCTGCTGGATTGGGGCGTGCATCTCTTGGACCAGCTGCTTTTGCTGACGGACAGCAAGATTGAAAGTGTAAAGGCGGACCTCAGCACCATTCTCGGCACCGAGGTGGATGACGGCTTCACGGCTACCATCCGGTTTAAGGACGGCCTCACCGCGGTCATTGAAGTAGGAACCACCAATTACATCAAGCTCCCCCGCTGGTATGTGAAGGGGACGGAGGGGACGGCGGTAATCCGCGACTGGAGTCTGGAAGGGGAGATTGTCCGCACCAATCCTGATGTAGCCAAGGTGGAGCCGACTCCGATTCAGGCAGGGGTAGGGTTGACCAAAACCATGGCCCCGCCTTCGGAGAAATCCACTCTGCGCCTGCCGGTGGAGAAGGCCGCTCCCCCTGCACAAAGCTTCTACGAAAATTTCGCCGCTCTCCTGGACGGGCGCTCCGCCCAAGCGGTGAAGAATGAGCAGGTGCTGCGTGTGCTCCGGCTTATTGAGACGGTATTTGAAGCGGCCCGTACCCAAACTGTAGTGAAGGACACGGACCTGTAACACACATGCGAGGCAGAATGAACAGGATTTTTTTGCTGGCCATCGTATTCGGCGGGTTTCTGGTTTTCGGCTTTTCGGAAAATGTCAAAGGACCCGCCATCCCCCGGATTCAGGGGGATTTTTCCTTGGGAGACACGCAACTGGGACTGCTACTTGCTCTCAATTCTCTGGGGTATCTGGTGGCCTGCTCGTTTACGGGCGCCTTGTCCCGCCGGATCGGCATCAAGCTGACGGGAATTCTCGCCTTTGTGCTGATGGCGGCTTCCGGGGTGCTGATGTATCTGGCGGCAAACTACCCATTTTTATCGGCGTCTTATTTTCTGATGTATATCGGCAACGGGATGCTGGAGATCGGGCTGGCTATTATGGCGGCGCGAATTTTCACCAAAAACACCGGTTTTATGATGAATCTGGCCCATTTTTTCTACGGGCTCAGCTCGACGGTTGCTCCGATTATCGGGGCTTCGATGATGGGCTGGCATTTTGGCGGAGGAGGAGAATGGGGCTGGCGGGGAATGTATCTGTTTATGCTCTCCCTGTCGCTGCTCCCGGTTATTCCCTCTTTGCTTGCTTCCTTTCCCCGGGGGGAGGAGGAGACCGGCCAAGAGGGGGTGCCGTTCCGGTTGCTGATGCGGGATAAGGTGGCCTGGCTGATTGTGGCGGTGCTTTCCTTCGGGGTGATCTCGGAGTTGGCAGTAGGCGGCTGGCTGGTGAATTTCCTGGAAAAAGCCTACGGTTGGACCACGGAGCGCGCATCCGGCATGCTGTCTTTATTTTTCCTGTGCTTTATGCTGGCCAGGCTGGTGCTGGGGCCGGTTACGGACCGCATCGGATATACCCTGTCCGTTATGATCTTCGCCGGTTTTTCCGGGTTATGCAGCCTGGCCGCCATCCTGCTGGGGGAACCCGGCGCGTGGCTGTTTGCCGTTGCAGGAGCGGGGATCGCTCCGGTTTATCCCACGGTGATGGCGTTATTGGCCAAACGGTATCCCCAGGGCACAGAGACGGCCATTACCTTTACGGTGACGGCTATGGGGGTAGCCTGCGTCATCGGCAATGCGCTGATCGGGTGGATCATCGACGGAGTGGCCGCCCTTGCCGGCGGCGGGGACGCGCAGCTGCTGGGCCTGCAGGCCGGGTACGGCTTTATCGCGGCCATGGCACTGCTGTGCGCCGTTACCTGCCTGTATATGTACCGCGTCATGAAGCGGCAGGGGAATTTGCTTTAAGGTAGTAGGGTGGCCACATGCTTTCGTGGCTAATGGATTTCGCAGCCGTGACCTTGGGTCCCGGTTTTTTCGTTTGGGCGGCAGGAGGGGGAGGGTGCTGTTGAGGAGCGATAAGGTTCGGATTGCTGCTGAAGATCGACAGGTGAGGAGGAGTGACAGATGCGGAGTGCTGCTGAATGGTTGGAGAGTGGGTGATGGGGATGAGGGGAAAAGGGGCAGGTGTGGGTAAAGGGATCGAAATAACGGAAGGGAATTTCCGTTATTGACTCTCCGCGGCGGTGCAGGGGGCGATAGCGGAAAGAGTTTTCCGCTATCCAGCTTCTACCCCCCAGCCAACACGGGCAGGCTGCCGGATTAGCGGAAAAGGGCTTCCGCTATTCCGCGGCCGGCCACAGCCAAGGCATCAGCTGCTCGGTTAGCGGAAGCCTAATGTCCGCTATTGGGCCTGCATTGCCGCATTTCGGGCTATAGCGGCAGCTTGGTTTCCGCTATTTGCCCGCTGCAGGACACCACAGAGGCGCAAAAAGAGGAATAACGGAAACTTGCTTCCGTTATTCCTCTTTTTAGTCTACAGCGCAGATAATAGCGGACAACTACCTTCCCCTATCTGCGTCTTCTCAACGTTAAACCGCTATCCGCACACCGCAGCTTGGCTGTTTTTCGAAAAACTAGTTAGTTCAACCAGCTCCCCCACCAGCAGGAGGTCATCCCATCCGTACATCTCGAGGTGCGCCTTCCAGTAATATTAGCTAGTTAAACCAATTCACCCACCAGTACGAGGTCATCCCATCGGTACATCTCAAGGTGCGCCTTCAAGTAATATTAGCTAGTCCAACCAACTCGCCCACCAGTAGGAGGTCATCCAAACTTTTCATGTTAACGGGCGTTACGAGTGCCGCCCCTTAGCCCTCCGGCGCCAGCTTCACCAGCTTGCTGCCGTGGGGCGGCAGCGTATACCGCAGCCCGTCCTCCACCCGGCCCAGGCTGCGCCGTGCCCACAGATCCCGGGCCTCCCGGGCCCCGGGGGCCAGCCCTAGCTCCGCCAGCTCTGCACCAACCTCAGCCGGCGTATCCCCCAGATTGAACAGTGCCACATACACGCCGCCGTCCGGAGCACACGAGGTCCACACGGTTCGCTCTTCGTGCCGATAGAGAGGCCGTGCACCCCGGCCGTCCCGGTGAACCGCCAGCACCTCTTCGTTGGTTAACAACGACAAGGTCCACGCGTCATTGTCCCGCAGCTCACCGCCGAACATCAGGGGAGAGCGGAAAAGACTCCACAGGGTCATCATCGTCTGCTGCTCATCCGGGGTGAACCGGGTTTGGCGGTTACTGGCGCCGCCATCCACGGAGCGCAGCCCGATATGGCCCAAGGGCAGCATGTCGCAATCCGGCCAGCAGCCGTTGCCAACGAAGGGGTACCACTGCTCGCAGCGTCCGAACATGTCCTTCAGGAGCGGCCACACATCCCAGAAATCGTCGGTCATCCGCCACATATTGGCGTTGCCCGCCAGCAAGCCGCCATATTCCAGGGGAGCTGCTCCTGGCGACAGGCTCAGCACCATGGGGCGCCCGCAGCGGTCAATGGCGGTGCGGAGCATCTCGATTTCCCGGTGGTGGATGTGGTACAGCCGGGAGGCGGCAATATCATCCACCTTCACAAAATCCACCTCCCATTCCGCATAAAGCCGGAACAGGGAATCGTAATAAGCCTGCGCCCCCTCTGCATTGGGATTCACCCCATACATATCCGAGTTCCAGGGGCAGATATTGTTGGCGGCGATCTCCCGTGCCCGGCGCTCCGTGCCCAGAATAGGAGTATTGGCGTGCACAGCCTGCCGGGGGATGCCTCTCATAATGTGGATGCCGAACCGAAGGCCCATACCATGGATAACATCCGCCAGCGGCTTAAAGCCCTTGCCTCCGGCTGAGGAGGGAAACCGGTTGGCTGCGGGAACCAGCCGGGAATATTCATCCATTTCCAACGGGACAAAGGGACGGTAAGAGGACGAGTGGGCACCGGGTTCATACCACTGGATATCCACCACTACGTATTCCCAGCCAAAGGGCTTCAAATGCTCCGCCATATAGCGCGCATTGCCCAGCACCTCCTCCTCGGTCACGCTGGCCCCATAACAATCCCAACTGTTCCAGCCCATTGGGGGCGTTGCCGCATATTGCTTATGTGCTGCCTTGTGTACACCTGTACCGGACATGTTTTTATCTCCTTTTCATTCAGGTTTTTGGCCTTATACAGGTATCATAGACAATGTCCGGCCCAAGATCTACGACAATTAATTGCCCCCAATTGTAAAATGTTGCTCACCAGGATGTGTCTGAAAACTCACTTGAGGGCAGCTTTCAAACACATCCTAAAAGATAATCCGCTCCATACCTACCACACTCCTGTGCTGGCGGAGCTCTCCGGGTGTGAAGCCCACCCATTTGTGGAACACCTTAATGAAATAGCTGCTGCCGGCATAACCGACCTCCTTGGCCACCTCATCCACAGTCAGCTCCGTTTCCCGCAAAAGAGCAACCGCCTGCCTCATGCGCACCTTGGTGAGAAACTCCAAAGGGGTCACGCCCGTATGCCGCTTGAACAGCCGGATAAAATGATACTTGGACAGCCCGGCCATCTCGGCCAGCTGCTCCACACCGGCAATACCTGGCGCATTCGCCTCCATCTCCTTCACCGCCAACACCACACCAGCAGGCCAGCTTTCCTGCCGGGTGCCGCCTCCCGAAGCGTAACGGAGAAGCTCCATCATAAACCGGTAAACCAAAGCCGAGGCGGTATACCCGTCTCCAATTTGGTTATACAGACCCGAACGCACCATATCCTCCAGCACCAGAAGCAGCGGGCTTTCAGCGGGAATAGAGCATACAGGGGATAATCTCCGGCAGGCCTGGTCCCATTGTTTTTCCAGGCCCCACGGTCGGAACAGTAAGAAGCAGAACTCCCAGTGCGGGCTGGATTCGGGCAAAAAATACCGGTGTTGGCCGGGGATATCCACAAGAAAGGCCTCTCCAGGCCCTACGGTCCTGACGGTGCCACCAATATCGATACAGCCGGAGCCGGAAACGGTATATTGAAACAGGCACAAGGGCCCATCGATCCGGGTCAGCCCGTCCCAATGGTAGCTTGTAGAGGTAATCTGATCGTAGCCCAAGGCGAAAAGCTGAAACAGCTCCGTCCGGTTGGAAACGTCCCCGAACCGGAAGCCGACTGTTTGACAAGGGAGCTTCACCGTAAAACCCCTCCTAGTGGGAAACATAAAAACTCCTTTTATTATAACCGCACGACCGCATACGGGGCGGGACCAGACGGGTGGAACCCCTTTTATACGCAAATTTTATTGAGGCATAACATTATTTTATCAGACAAGAAAAAACTCGAAAAAAGTTCCATCACGCAAAATGTGAGAAAACATCACATACCCGATTGACGCTCTATCTCCATGGTGGTACCTTAATACAGTAATCTTGACCGAGGGAATCATCACCCATGTTCTTAGGAGGCGCACAGCATGACAGGCCAAAGGATTTTGTACTTTGATACGATGACAGCGGATATGAAGGAGCTTCTTCATTCACGGATGCCGCGTGGATATGAGCTGGTGTTCTGGGACCAGTGTGACGAAGCAACCAAGGAGAAGGAGCTGAGCCAAGCCTCCTATCTGATGGCGACGGTATTCCCCGTTACGGCTGAGTTGATTTCCAAAGCCAAGAAGGCCAAACATATTCAAAAATGCGGTGTTGGCCTGGATAATATCGATATGGCGGCGGCTTCAGAGAGAGGAATTTCCGTTTCCAATATTCCCGGCTGCAATGCGGTATGTGTGGCGGAGCTGACCCTGATGCTCATTCTGTCCTTGTACCGGAAGCTTCCGTATGCCAACGCCCGCACCAAACAGGGGGAGTGGCTGACCTGGGCTCTGCGGCCGGATTCCTACGAGATGAAGGGCAAAACCCACGGTCTGATCGGGATGGGGTATGTAGGCTGGGAGACGGCTGTGCGCTCCAAGGCGATGGGCACCGATATTCTGTATTATGACCAGCGGCCTCTCCCGGAGCAAAAGGAAAAGGAGCTGGGGGCCCGTTTTGTAGGGTTGGAGGAGCTGCTGGCCCAATCGGATATTGTCAGCGTCCACGTTCCGCTGGTACCGGGCACACGCCATCTCATTAACCGGCAGCGCCTGCAAATGATGAAGCCCAATGCGGTGCTGATCAACGTGGCCAGAGGCGGGGTAGTGGATGAAAAGGCTCTGTACGAGGCTTTGGTGGCAGGCGAAATCAAAGGTGCGGGGCTGGATGTTTGGGAGCAGGAGCCTGTCCCGGCAGACCATCCGCTTCTTCAACTGGAGCAGGTGATTGCCACTCCGCATATCGGCGGGGGCACTCGGGATACACTGATCCACGTATACACTCAGGCTTTTGCCAATATTGAACGGGTTGAACGGGGGCTGGAGCCGATGTTCGTAGGCAACAGCTACCGGCACATCACAGCTGGCTAAAAATGAGCCGCCTATAGAGCGATACACCGCTGCACCAAAGAAAGCTGGCCGGATGGATTTCCGGCTGGCTTTTTTTAGGCTCCGGGGATTATTCCGTATTGACTACCCTATAGAGGGAACGATAGAATGGATGTAATACTGAATACGTAATCGTTTACGTAAAAAGAGGGGAGCCTGTATGCCCAATATTAAGGATGTGGCCAAAGCGGCCCAGGTGTCCACCGCTACCGTGTCGCATGTGATTAACGGCACCCGTTTTGTCAGCGAGGAAACCCGCGTTCGTGTGCAGGAGGCCATGGCAGAGCTGCATTATACCCCCAACTTCGTCGCCCGGAATTTGCGCAGCAAAAAATCCGGGATTATTGGCCTGTTGGTGCCGATGCTGCCGGGGGATTCCTCCAATACTTTTTTTATGTCCGTTGCCCAGGGGATTGAAAGCGTTCTGATGGAAAACGGATATAATCTGGTGCTGGGGAATACCAAGGAAAGTGTGCAGGTGGAAAAGGAGCAGCTTCGTTTGTTCCTGGCGCAGCAGATTGACGGGCTTATTTTGGCACCGGCTCCCGGGGACCATACCTTCGTGGGTGAAACCGTAGGCCGGGATATTCCCGTGGTGTGTGTGGACCGCCGTCCCCAAGGTCTCTGTGGAGATTGTGTGCTGGCGGATGGTAGGAGTGGCGCTTTGGAGGCTACCCGGCTGCTGATCCGGCAGGGCCACCGCAGAATCGGCTTTCTGTCGCCGGTGCCGGGCATTTCCTCCACGGAGGACCGGCTCCAGGGTTACCGGCAGGGGCTGGAGGAGTCGGGGATATCCTTCATCCCGGAGCTGGCAGCTGCCCTTTCACCCGTGGAGAACGGCTTCGACAGCGGCTACCGTCTGGCGCGTGGGCTTTATGAGGAAGGCGGCGTTACGGCTCTGTTTGCTGGGGACAACCAGATGGCTATGGGAGCCTTCCGTTTTTTCCAGGAGGCGGGAATCCCTCTTCCTGGCAAGGTGGCCTTGGTGGGGTTTGATGATTATGACTGGTCCCGGATTACCATGCCTGCCCTGACTGTGGTGAAGCAACCGGCCTTTGAGCTGGGCCAAACGGCGGCGCGGATGGTACTGGACCGGATCGGGGTACCGGATAAGGAGCCCGAGCTGGTACGCCTGCCCACCCGTCTGGTGCTGCGGGCTTCGGTGTAGCGGAGAGTTTTGCAGTGTTACGTAATCGATTACCTAAATGATGAGGAGGAGATGAAGATGTTGGATGCAATCACCGTAGGCGAGGTACTGATCGATTTTACACCCGCGGGGGCCAATGAATACGGGTTTCAAAGCTTTTCCGCCAATCCCGGCGGAGCCCCTGCCAATGTGATGGCGGCGTTGGCCAAGTGGGGGCGGAAGAGCGGGTTTATCGGAAAGGTGGGGAAGGACACCTTCGGGGAATTTCTGCAGCAGGTGCTGGAGCAGGCGGGTGTGGATACCCGGGGGCTGGTGCTTTCGGAGCCATACCGGACAACCTTGGCTTTTGTTCATTTGCAGCCGGACGGGGACCGCTCCTTCAGCTTCTACCGCAGCCCCGGTGCGGATATGATGCTAACCCCGGAGGAGGTGCAGGAGGAGCTTGTGGCGGAAGCAGGCCTGCTCCATTTTGGCTCTGTTTCGCTGACGGATGAACCCTCCGCTTCGGCTACTCTTCATGCTGTCCGGTTGGCCCGGAGCTTGGGAAAGCTGGTAAGCTACGACCCGAATCTCCGGCCGGCGCTGTGGAGGAGTCTGGATGAGGCCAAAGCGCGGATCCGGGAGGGTCTGGAGCTGGCCCATATTGTCAAACTCTCCGAAGAAGAGCTGGAATTCCTCACCGGCGAACAAAATCTGGAGGCCGGCACAGAGCAGCTTTACCGGGAGTTTAAGACCCCGGTTATCCTGGTCACCCTTGGGGCGGAGGGCTCCTTCTTCCGTCTGGGCGGGGAATGCCGCCGGGTGCCCGGCCGTGCCGTGCAAGCGGTGGACACCACAGGAGCGGGAGACTGCTACCTGGCCGGCTTTTTGCTGAAGTTTTTGGAGTGGGGAGGAGCGGTGGAGCAGTTGGACGCTGCTGCGGCCCAGTCCATGGCGGCCTTCGCCAACGCGGCAGGGGCGTTGATCACTCTCCGCAAGGGGGCCATCCCGGCCATTCCACAGCTGACTGAAATTGAGGCATTCCTGGAGGAGTAGTCCAGTTCAACATCCAACCCCGCATTCGAAACCGAACCCTTCACACCTCCCCATCCGGGGGCTGCGAAGGGTTTTTAGTTTGCGTGCCGGACCCGGCGGAGCGGCGGTACTGTCCGGGCGCCATGCCGTAGTGCTCCCGGAACACACGGATGTAGTAGTTGGCCTCCCAGCCCAACCGGGCGGCTACTTCCCTGACGGATGGGGAGGGCTCCTCCATCAGCCATTCCAGGGAGCGGTGGAGGCGCAGGCGCTGCAGATAAACATGGGGAGGCATGCCGCAGGCCTGCTTGAAAATCCGCTGGAAATGCTGCACGGAATACCCGACGGTTCTAGCCAGGTTGGACATGTCCAGCTGCTCGGTATAATGCTGCTCCATGAGGCGCAGCGCCTGGCGGAAGGCCAACTCTGCAGGAGAGGAGGCCGGAGGGGGGGCGCTTCCTGCAAGGTCCGGCCTGGTCTGCCTGGTCTGGGGCTGACGGGAGGAGGCCGCTTCCCCGGCTGCCAGCAGCAGGGAGTAGAGTTGGCCGGAATAGTGGCGTTCGCCGCCTTCCGCGCCTTGGTGGATGTCCTGCCATAGCTCCTCCAGTCCCCTTCGTAGGATTTCTCCGGCCCCTTCCAGAGGAAAAGGGGTACAAGGCGCCATGCCGCAGCTTCTGGCAATGGTCTCCGCCGCCGGTCCGTCGAAGGAGAGGAAGGAGAGCAGCCACGGGCCGGAACGGGGAGAATATTCATGGGGAACACCGCCGGGAAGATAAAGGGCGCAGCCTTCGGGCAAGCTTAACCTGCCCGCTTCCGCAAATTCAAAACGCCCGTTTCCCGCTGACGACCACAGCAGCTGGCTGTGGGGGAACCCTTCTGGGCGGTGAATATAGGTCTGATCATGGCGGCCCAGGGATTGCAGCCGGAGCGGCAGCGAATCCGGCGTACCCGGAGCCAGCAGAAAAGTAAGAAAATCGGGCAGGCGGTTCATGCACAGGAATCTCCTTTTAGAAGAACATGTTCATTATGTGCTATAAGATTACTTCAATCCTTCTACGGTTTTAACTTATTCGAAGGTTATAATACGAGTATAGTATAATTTTTGGAGGAGTGGTATCCCGATGCGCAAGCGTTTTCCCCCGATAAGTGACAAGCTTCCTGTTTTAATGCATGGAGCCGATTATAACCCGGACCAGTGGCAGCATGATCCCCAGGTCCTGGAGGAAGATATCCGGCTGATGAAGCTGGCCCATTGCAATGTCATGTCTGTTGCCATTTTTGCCTGGAGCAGCTTGGAGCCTGTGGAAGGCCGCTTCGACTTCGAATGGCTGGACCGGGTGCTGGACCGTTTTGCCCAGGAGGGAATCTTCGCTTGGCTGGCCACCCCCACAGGCGCACGTCCCACGTGGATGTCCCATCAGTATCCCGAGGTGCTGCGGGTGGGCGCCAACCGGGTGCGCAACCTCCATGGCATGCGGCATAACCACTGCTTCACTTCACCTGTCTACCGGGAAAAAACCGCCATCATGAACGCCAAGTTAGCGGAGCGTTATGCCCATCATCCTGCTGTCGTGGGCTGGCATATCTCCAATGAGCTGGGCGGTGATTGCCACTGTCCGTATTGCCAGGAGGCTTTCCGGGTTTGGCTCCAAAAGAAATACGGCTCACTGGAGGCCTTGAATCTGGCCTGGTGGACCAGCTTTTGGTCCCATACCTATACGGATTGGGCCCAGGTGGAATCCCCCGCTCCCCATGGGGAACGGATGGTGCACGGGCAAAACTTGGATTGGAAGCGGTTTGTCACCGATCAGACGATCAACTTTTACCTGCATGAGCTAGAGCCACTCCGCAAGGTGAACCCGGAGCTGCCTGCGACGGCCAATCTGATGGACCTGTTCGAGGGGCTGGATTACCGCAAGCTGGCCAAGGTGCTGGATGTGGTTTCCTGGGATGCATACCCCACCTGGCATCAGCCGCCGGATGAGCTGGGGCAGGCGGTCCATTTCGCTTTTAACCATG
The DNA here is from genome assembly GCA_023391955.1 of Bacillota bacterium. GTDB lineage: Bacteria > Bacillota > Bacilli > Paenibacillales > NBRC-103111 > Paenibacillus_AR. The sequence continues at coordinate 17,093 of JAEWAA010000179.1, forward strand.
ACTTATTCCGCAGCCTCAAGCACAAGCCTTTTATGTTGATGGAAAGCACTCCCTCCCTCACCAACTGGCAGGCGGTTAGCAAGCTGAAGAAGCCGGGTATGCACCGGTTATCTTCCCTCCAGGCAGTGGCGCATGGCTCGGATACAGTCCAATATTTCCAATGGAGGAAAAGCCGCGGCTCCAGCGAAAAATTCCACGGTGCCGTTGTAGACCATGTGGGCCATGAACATACCCGGGTGTTCCGGGATGTGGCGGAGCTGGGGGAAACCCTGGAGGGACTTCACGACGTGCTGGGCACAAGCACCGACGCCAAGGTGGCCATCCTGTTTGACTGGGATAACCGCTGGGCAGTGAAGGATGCACAAGGACCGCGGAATATGGGCATCCACTACGAAAACACCGTCATCCAGCATTACCGCGCCTTCTGGGAGCTAGGGATTCCTGCTGACATCGTGGGACCGGAGGATGATCTGTCGGGCTACAAGCTGGTGGCCGCTCCCATGCTGTATCTGTGCACACAGGCAACGGGGGAAAAGCTGGAGGGTTTTGTCCAGGATGGAGGCACGTTGGCGTCCACCTACTGGTCGGGCATAGTGGATGAGCATGACCTGTGCCATCTGGGAGGTTTCCCCGGACCGCTTCGGAAGGTGCTGGGCATCTGGGCGGAGGAAATGGACGCTCTGTATGACGGGGAGCAAAACGGTATAGTGCTGCAGCCTTCTGCGGCAGGAGTCTTGCCTGGACTAGCGGCGGAATACGACTCCGTGCAGCTGTGTGAGCTGGTTCATGCGGAAACCGCGGAGGTGCTGGGGGTGTACCGGGACGACTTTTATGCAGGCCGTCCTGCCCTGACGGTGAACAAGTTAGGTCAAGGCCGGGCTTATTATCTGGCGACCCGTGCCGCCGAGCCCTTCTACCGGGATTATTACCGGGCGCTTGCCCGTGAAGCGGGGGTGGAGCCGCTGCTACCCACGCTGCCTGAGGGTGTCACCGTTCAGGCCCGTTCCAGCGAAACGGAGGAGTATCTGTTTGTGATGAACTTCAACGCGGCAGTTCGTGAGGTTATGCTGGACCAGCAGTCATATCGCGATGTGGAAAGCGGGCAGACGCTCAGCGGCGGCAGCCTGGAGCTTCCCGCATACGGCGTACGGATATTGGCGCGGCAGGTGCGGAGGTAAGTAAGCGCAGGTTCGTTCCGCAAGGTACATGATCCGGCTCCGGCCTTTTCCCGCGGGAAGGGGCTGGAGCTTTTTTGAGCGAAACCAGAGAAGCTGGGGCGACAAGTCTCGGCGAACTGTCTGGATGGCAAGTCTTAGCGAACAATTTTGGTGGCAAGTCTCGGCCAACAGTCTGGGGGGATTCTGGTGACAGTCTGGGTGGTAAGTCTAGGCAAAAAATCTGGGGAACAGATGGGGAGACGCAATATGGACGGAATCCGCCGAGCGCAGCTTTAACGGAAATAAGCGACGCTTAGCGGTCAAAATCCGGATGGTTTCAGTTGTAACGGAACCAAGAGACCGTTAGCCGGAGCAGAATGCTCTCTAGACCCGTATTTGCTGCTCTAAGAGTCGCTGGGTTCCGTTAGCGGTGCAGCAAGCCCATTTTCCTGCTCTAAGAGCCGCAGAGTTCCGTTAGCACCACAAGGATAGGCGGTTTATCCCTGACCTCAGTCGAGGGAGGGGCTTTCCCTGATCCAAGGGGATAATCCGCGTAAAGGCGGTCGGTTTGAAGGAGGCAGGGTTAACTGACCAAGCCAACGGAGCCTATGTTACCGCCCATGCGGTGAAGTTCGTGAAGCAGGAATAAAGCGGTTCTTCCCGGGCAAAGTCCGGGAAATCCGCCTCTTCCGGCCGTCCTGTCCGCCATCCGCGGACAAATGACGAAATGTGTTTGAACGGGCGGTTTCAAAGGTTGTGTAACCGGCGAGTTCTGATATAATAGGGAAAAAACAGCGGGGAGCAACCACCATGCATTTTGTCAGTACACGAGGAAAAGTGAAGAATGCGGGCTTCATCGAGACCTTTCTGATGGGGCTTGGCGATGACGGCGGCCTGATGGTGCCGGACGCCATTCCGTCCGTAAGCGCGGATACTCTGAAAGCTTGGGAGAAGCTTTCTTTTCAGGAGCTGATGCTGGAAATCTTCGGCCTGTTCACCAACGGGGAAATCCCTCGCGAGGATCTGAAAACCATCATTAACGACAGCTACGCCACCTTCCGCCACCCGGAGGTTACGCCGGTGAAGAAGCTGGACGACAGCTTGTATGTGCTGGAGCTGTTCCATGGCCCTACCTTTGCGTTTAAGGATATCGCCCTGCAGCTGATGGGCAATCTGTATGCTTATGTGTCCAAAACACGCGGCGAAATTATCCATATACTCGGCGCCACCTCCGGAGACACGGGCGCTTCGGCAATTGCCGGGGTCCGGGGCAAGGAAGGCATCCGCATCTGTATCCTGCATCCCAACGGCAAGGTCAGCAAGGTGCAGGAGCTGCAGATGACCACGGTGGACGATAAGAATGTGCTGAATTTGTCTGTGGAGGGTAACTTCGACGACTGCCAACGGATCATCAAGGAGATGTTCTCCGATCTGGAGCTGAAGGGCAAGTACCATTTGCGGGCCATCAACTCCATTAACTTTGTGCGGATTCTGGCTCAAACCGTGTATTACTTCTATGCATATTTCCGCACAGTTGGCGCAGGCTCCGGCAAAACCGTCAGCTTCAGCGTACCCACAGGGAACTTCGGGGATATCTTCGCCGGCTATTTGGCCAAGAAGATGGGGCTGCCTATAGGGCGTCTCATTATTGCCACCAACGAGAACAATATTCTGGCCCGCTTCGTGAATGAAGGAATTTATGAGCCGGGTGCGTTCCGCACCACCTACAGCCCTTCCATGGATATCCAGATTGCCAGCAATTTCGAGCGGTATCTGTATTATATGTACAAAGAAAGCCCGGAGACCGTGCGCTTCCTGATGACCGCCTTCCAGAAGGAAGGGGCAATCCGGGTCAGCGGCAAGGATTTGGAGCAGGCACAGGCGGATTTTGCAGCTTATGGCGTAGGAGGCTCCGAGTGTCTGGATACCATCCGCGGCGCTTGGGAGAAATACGACTATCTGCTTGATCCCCACACCGCCTGCGGCGTAGCGGCCTACGAAGCGGTGGGCAAGGGCGGCGATGAGGTTTGTGTGGCTCTGGCCACCGCCCATCCGGCCAAGTTCGACGAGTCCGTGCGGCTGTGCGGCATTGAGCAGAGCTTCCCGCCGGAGATTGCCGGACTGTTCGAGAAGCCCCAGCACCAGAAGGTTGTGGAGCATTCCTACGACCGGGTGCTGGAGGAAATCGAGGCGTTTTTGAAGTAAAGCTGAGTGGGGCGGGACCAGCAAAGCTGATAGGGTCCGCTTCCGGGAACGCGAAATGCAAAAGTGCAGTTATTTCCACGGGGAAGGTCATCCGACAGAGCTCATCCTGCAAAAATGCATTTATTTTTGCAGATTCGGCCCTTCCGGAGTAGTCCATCCCTAAATAGCTGCATTTTCTCTTAAGCCCCCTAAATAAACTGGAGTCTTCCCGCCCAATTATTTAAACTAGGGATAAGGGAGATGATCCAGCATGGGAAAACATGTAAACGAAGAAACACGGATTAAAGTTGTACAAGAGGCATTGGCCGGAATCAAGGTAGGGGCCTTATCCCGGATGTACAATGTGCACCCCGAAACGGTTCGGGGATGGATCCGGGAGCATCGTGACCATATCCCACTGGAGGATATCCCTGTGGCGAATGAGCACCTCCAGGAATTGAAACGTCTGCAGGAAGTGGAAGCCCGGTATGAAAAGGCCATGAAGGTCATCGGAGAAAAAGAGCTCGAGAACGAGATCCTGCGTGACCTCCTAAAAAAACACAACCCCGCTTATGTGAAAAACTTGAAGTAGCAGAATCCTACATCAAGCGGGGCGCACCAGCAGCATGGGTTCTGCGCATCTT
>JAEWAA010000205.1 GCA_023391955.1 Bacillota bacterium
CTTTTCTACTCCAGTCATAGATTGCTATTTTTAAATGAGGGGACTATAATATCCTTATAATGATTCTAAATTCGTTTGCGCATGAATAAGAACAAACGGGTGGTGAAGGAGGTTCGGGCATGACCTGTGTAACCGAGGAATTAAGCAGAATCAACAAGCGGCTGTCCGCCCAGGGCTACAAGCTGACTCCCCAGCGGGACGCTACACTGCGGGTGCTGCTGGAGAATGAAAAGGAGCATCTGAGCGCGGAGGAGGTTTTTATGCTGGTCCGCCAGCAATCTCCCAAAATCGGGATCGCCACCGTGTACCGGGTGCTGGAGCTGTTCAGTGAGCTGCATATTGTGGAGAAAATGAACTTCGGCGACGGTGTGGCGCGGTATGACCTGCGCAGCGAAGAGCATGAGCATATGCATCATCATCTGATCTGCCGGGAATGCGGTGAGGTCCGCGAAATTATGGAGGATTGGCTGTCCCTCTTGGAGAAGCGGCTGGAGACGGAATACGGTTTTACCGTAACGGATCACCGCCTGGACTTTTACGGATCCTTCCGGGATTGCACCAATAAGAACTGCAAGCATAACTGCAAGGCTGTTTCCTGAGGCACTGTTAACGTACCGGGCATTACCGCGGCGTGGCGTGGATGCTGCGTTGTCCCTTCAAACCGTCATGGCTTCCTTCAGGGAGGCTTTGGCGGTTTTTTTGTGTTTTGTCGGCCTGCGGCCCGCCGTTCCATGCTCTACTTACCTTTTGTTAACTACTGTCCGCTCAAAAATGAATATGCTACAATTGGAAAAGAGAGAAGCGGGCCCCGATGCCCGTGAAGAGGATGACAGATCATAGAGGTGAAGACATGCAGTACAGACAATTTGGCAATTTGGACTTTCAGGTATCCTCCTTCGGGTTGGGATGTATGCGGCTTCCTCTGGAGGAACAGCCTGAGGGCGGCAAGGATGCGTCCCGGATTCATGAGGAAGAAGCAATCGAGCTTATCCGTTATGCGATTGATCAGGGTGTAACCTATGTGGATACGGCATATCCGTATCATGGCGGGAACAGCGAGCTGGTCGTAGGCAAGGCCTTGAAGGACGGGTACCGGGAAAAGGTGAAGCTGGCCACCAAACTTCCCGTTTGGCTGTGCAAAACCTATGAGGATTTCGGCAGGCTGTTGGATGAGCAACTGGCTAAGCTGCAGGTGGACAACATTGACTTTTATCTGCTTCATGCCCTGAATAAGAATTCGTGGAAAACGGTCCTGTCCCTGGGAGTGCTGGATTTCCTGGACGAGGCGGTGGCACAAGGGAAAATCCGTTATCCGTCGTTTTCCTTCCATGATGAGCTACCGGTGTTTAAGGAAATTATCGATGCGTATGATTGGAAAATGTGCCAGATCCAGCTGAACATTCTCGACGTGAATTATCAGGCGGGACTGGAGGGCCTGCAATATGCAGCCGACCGGAATATTCCCGTCGTGATTATGGAGCCTCTGAAGGGCGGCAGCCTGGCCCGGAATGTTCCCGATGATATCCTCGGCATCTGGGATGAGTCAGACGCCAAACACAGTCCGGTGGACTGGGCATTCCGTTGGGTAGGAAACTTCCCGCAGGTAACCACCATCTTAAGCGGCGTCAACAATCTGGAGCAGCTAAAGGATAATCTGCAAATCTTCGATACCATCACTCCGGACAGCATGAGCGGCAAGGAGCTTGGTCTGGTACAGCGGGTGAAGGAAGCGTATGAGAGCAAGATCAAGGTGGGCTGCACCAAATGCGGCTATTGTGTTCCGTGTCCCGCGGGAGTGGCCATCCCCGATGTATTCGCCCATTACAATCATTCCTCTATTTTCAATGCGCTGCCGGATAGTCAACGAAACTACGCTAACCTGGTGAAAAACAGCAAGGATGCATCCTTGTGTGTGGAATGCGGCAATTGTGAGGAAGCCTGCCCCCAAAGCATCCCGATTATCGAAAAGCTGGCGGAAGCCGATCTGGTGCTGGCAGGACGGTAAATAATCCTTAGCGTAAAGACAGCCTTTTCTTATGAAGGCTGTCTTTTTACATAAATTGGATGATGAGAAAAATCAACGAAAAAAGTGAGGTTCCGCAAATACTGTGATATACTGGAAGCATCCTCAGCATTATCATTCTACAAAATGCTTCATCATTCTTAGGGAGGAGGAAGAAAATTGACAAAAGCTACCGGAATTGTCCGTAAGGTTGATGAATTGGGACGGGTGGTCCTGCCTATAGAGCTGAGACGTACCATGGGCATAGCCGAGAAGGATGCCATCGAAATTTATGTGGATGATGAGCGGATCATCCTGAAGAAATATGAGCCTGCCTGTATTTTTACCGGATCTGCGGAAGATCTGATTTACTTCAAGGGGAAGATGATCAGTAGGGCCGCTGCCGAGGAAGTGCTGGAGCAGTGGAAGGAACGGAACGATGCCAAATCGTAAGGAACTCCACTTCATATGAAAAACACCCGGCCCATTAGGGAACCGGGTGTTTTTTTGAGTGGGAGAATGGTTAGCGTGCGCCGCCACGTCTGCCCATGAACAGTGTGACCACAAACAGGATCAGGAACAGGAAGAAGAGGATTCGGGCGATGTCCGCTGCCACATGGACAATGCCTACAAAGCCGAAAATACCTGCTACTACGGCAACCACCAGAAAGATCAGGGACCATCTCAACATACTTCATCATCCTTTCGCTGTTTTTTATCCTCGAATTAGAGACTCTGCACCGTCGATATAGATTTCGGTGCCGGTGACATGGGAGGCTTCGTCTGACGCCAGGAACAGCACCAGATTTGCCACCTCCCGGGGTGAACCGGGACCGTTGCGCAGAGGCTGGTCGCCGGCGGGGAACTCAACGGGAATCCGAATTTCCTCCACCTCCGGCAGCGTTTCCGTGCTTTCGTCAATATTGGTGGAGATGGCGCCGGGGCAAATCACATTCACCCGGATCCGGTATTGAGCCAGCTCCAGCGCAGCCATTTTGGCAAAGGCCACCTGGCCCGCCTTGGTGGTGCTGTAGGTGCTGAAGCCGAAGTTGGAGAAAATCCGGTTGCCGTTGACCGAGCTGGTAATGATAATGCTGCCGCCTTGCTGCTTCAGATAGGGAATGGCATGTTTGACGGTCAGGAAGGTACCCTTCAGATTCACATCTACCGTTTTGCTCCATTCCTCCAGAGGCATGGATTCAATAGGGGAGAGGGTACCGTTGATCCCTGCATTGGCAAACAGCACATGGAGCTTCCCGCCGAAGCGGGCGGTGCCTTCCTTGAAGGCTGTTTCAATTGCGGCTTCATCGGTAATATCCAAGGGCAGGGATACCGCTTCCCCGCCCAGGTCCCGGATGGCCTTCTCCACCTTGGCCAGCCGTTCCCCGTCCCGGTCTGCCAGCAAGAGACGGGCGCCGTGCCTTGCCAATAGAAGAGCAGCAGAACGTCCGATGCCGGAGGCGGCTCCGGTCACCAGAGCCACACGGCCTTTCAGACGGGCATTGCCGTCCGTTTTAATTTCCAAAGGATGCCCGGTCATAACCACTCACTCCTTCGCGATAACCACGAGTATAGGCATTCCAGCTGCCTTGGAGCTCTTCCTGGGACACATTCCCAATGACACTGATTTGCTTGCGGGAGCCGCCGATAACAGCGCCGTCCTCAATAATCGCTCCTTCGCCGATAATGGCATGGGAGATCAGGACATTCTTGCCGATGACCGCATTAGGCATTACAATGCTGTCGGTGACCAGACTGTTCTTGCCGATCCATACGCCGTTGGAAATAATCGAACGTCTGGCCCGGCCCTCCAGGTAGCAATGCTGGTGGAGAAGGGAGGCGGACCCCCGGTCATCCTCCATACGCAGCATTTCGTTCTGGAGAGTCAAGCTGCCGGCCACCCGCATAGGCCAGGTGGGGGGATTCAGCGTCAATTGGGCAGGGGAGCCCAACAGATCCATGTGGGTCCGCCAGAGCGTATCCACCGTGCCCACATCCTTCCAGTATCCCTCAAACGGGAAGGCATATACCCCAGCTTCTTCCTTGAGCAGCTTCGGGATAATGTCCTTGCCGAAGTCATGGGAGGACTGCGGATCGGCGGCATCCTGGATCAGCTGCTCCCGCAGGTCGGACCAGCGGAATACATAAATGCCCATGGAAGCGAGATTGGATTCCGGACGGCGGGGCTTTTCCTGGAATGCCGTGATCCGGTGGTCGGCGTCTACGGTCATAATCCCGAAACGGCTTGCTTCCTCCAACGGCACCCGGATAACCGAAATGGTGGCAGAGGCTTTCCGCATGGTGTGGAAGTGCAGAATGTCACGATAGTCCATGTGGTAGATATGGTCGGCGGAGAGGATCAGCACATTCTCCGGGCGAAGCTTGTCAATGTAGGCGATGTTCTTATAGATGGCATCTGCTGTGCCGGTATATCCTTCGTCCTGCTTCAAGCCGGCAGGGAGCAGGGTGATGTTGGTATTGTTGTTGCCCAGATGCTGGTGCAGGGTTTCCGCACGGTATTGGGTAAGCACCCCGATTTTGTCGATGCCTGCATTCAGGCAGTTGCTTAGCGGGAAATCGATCAGGCGGTATTGTCCGCCGAAGGAGACTGCCGGTTTAGCGTGGGTTAAGGTTAGCGGACGCAGTCTTTTTCCTTCTCCACCCGCAAGCAGCATAGCGATGCAATTATTTGAATTCATGATTGTTTCCTCCTTGTCGGGTTTGTTGTTGGCAGCCGCAAGCCGGCTGAGTCAGGATCCGTTCAATGGATCGGAGCATATTTTTTATTTCATCGTTTTCTTTTTCAGCTTTATAGGTAATGGCAAAGTTCAGGAGCGCCTCCTGCTTGTCCCGGGCTGCCTGCCGGTTCTGGCTCATCAGGATAAAGGGGGCCTGAAGCGCCGATATACAGGACAGGATCAGGTTCAGCAGAATAAAGGGAGGCGAGTCGAACTGTAAAATCAATATGACGGAATTCCAGATCATCCAAATAGCAAGGAATACGATAAAAAGTACTATAAAGGCCCAACTGCCTCCGAAGGACGCAACCTTGTCAGCCAAACGGTCGGAGCGGGAGGTGCGCTTCTCCTGCTCCTCGGTCAGGCGGCATTTGATTTTGGTGTTGTATTCTTCAACAATCTTGCTGATGCGTGCAATCTGTTCATGGCTTAAGGGGGAGCTCTGCGCTTCTTTATCCAGTTCATCCAGCAATAAGCTGGTGGCGTTGCCGGAGAACTCCTCCATATACATCAACTCCCTTCAGGCTGCCAGGATCTATGTATGACCCGAAAGCTGAAACTGTCCAGTTGGATGGTCATCTGGCCGTCAACTACGGGGACATCCTCCCCAGTCCAAGCATCCTTCCAGTCATTGGTCTCCAGAGCAAGGGAGACTTCCGCCGGTTCCTCGGAATGGTTGATCCAGATGAGAGCATGGGAGCCATCGGTTATCCGCTCATAGACAATAGCGGGATTCCCGCCCTCCGCCTGGAGCATCCGGTAACGGCCGGTGCTTAAAGCGGGGATGCTGCGTCTCAGATGGATGAGGGTTTTGAAGAAATCCAGCAGCTCCTCATCCCGCATATCCGGATGCCATTCCATACACTTCCGGCAGTCCGGATCATCGCCGCCGGTCATGCCGTATTCATCGCCGTAAAAAATACAGGGAGTGCCGGGGTAGGTGAGCATGAACAGAAAAGCATGCTTCAGCTTGCGCTTATCCTCAATCCGGCTGGCTACCCGGCCCGTATCATGGCTGCCCAACAGATTAAAAAGGACCTCATGAGCCTGCTCCGGATACCGTACGGATAAGCGGGCGACGGTTTCGGCAAAGCTTGCTCCGTCCAGTGATTCGCCCTCAAAGTAATCCAGAATTCGTTTGCCCAAGGGATAGTTCATCGCAGAATCGAATTGGTCGCCCTGCAGCCAGGGATTGGCATCCGTCCAGCATTCACCCACAATATAAGCCTCGGGATTAATGGACTTGACCAGCCTGCGGAAGTGCCGCCAGAACTCATGGTCAATTTCATTGGCCACGTCCAGCCTCCAACCGTCAATTCCTGACTCCTCCATCCAGTACCGGGTGACCGTCAGCAGATACTCCTGCACCTCAGGATGGGCCGTATTCAGCTTGGGCATGTGTCCGAAATTGCCGAATGTATCATAGTTGGGCTGCCCGTCCTCTCCGCGAATCGGATAAGAATGAATATGGAACCAATCCTTGTAGGGAGATTTTTCTCCCCGGTTCAGCACATCCACGAATTGCTCCATGGCTTCACTGCAATGGTTAAATACCGCATCCAGAACAACCTTGATTCCACGCTTGTGGCATTCATCCACCAGCGCTTTTAGTTCCTTCTTGTCACCCAGATTGGGGTCAATCTGCTTGTAATCGGAAATATCATATTTATGACAGGAAGGGGAGGAGAAGATAGGAGTCAAATATAAGGCGTTTATTCCCAATTCCTCCAGATAATCCAACCGTTCGCGGATCCCCTTCAAATTTCCCCCGAAGGCTCCATCCAATTGGGGCTCGTCCCCCCAATGAAGAAATTTACCTTCCTCCTGCGACTCGTCGTAATCGGAGGGAAGACTGAAGCGGTCCGGCATAATTTGGTAGAACACCGCTTTTTTGGCCCAATCGGGCACTTGAAATACCTCGGATTCGTGCAGGTATGGATACTCGAAATACATGCCCGCATCAGACGGCGGAGTGTCGGTAAAACCAACCTCGGAATACCAGCACTGTTCCTCTCCCTGCTGCAGCCGGAAAGCGTAAGACATCCGTCTTTTGGGCGGGAAAACGGGGCAGAACCAATAATCGAACAGCGTGTCCGCTGCAATTTTCTCCATGGCGAATTCCTGTTGACCGGCTCCCCAGTCATATTTGTCTCCCACATGTACGAAAACCTGCTCCGCATCATCACGTTTGACACGCAGCCGGAGATGAACGGTTTCGTGATTGTAGGCATAGGCCCAGCTTCCGCCTGCGGCATGATAAACTGCTTCAGCCTGCATCCGCACACCTCCTCTCAAAAATGGCCATCATGGTTGCTTCCTGCCCATGCATGACCTTGTGATACCTTATTAAACCTGGCCGGAGAAGAAGAAACAGGGAAAAAGCAAAAATTTAGCCACCGGTCCAAAAAACCTGGCCTATTTCTAGACATGCTGCAAAAGGGTGAGCTATTATTAAGAGATAGATACCGTTTTCTCAGTTTCATATAATCTTTTATTTGAAGCATCCGTTATTTAATGAGGTGAATGATATGCGCATTGCCATTGTGGACGATAATCTTATCAACCAAATGATCATCGAAAAAATATTGGACGGCGCCGGCTTTCTCAATCATGTTTCCTTTAATAATGCAGGGGAGCTGTTCTCTTATCTGGGGATGGACCAGCAGCAGGCGGACCGAGTGGAGGCTACACCCGACTTAATTCTGATGGATATGATGATGCCCGGTGTGGATGGGATTGAGGCCTGCCGGCGGATTCAGGGTGTGGAGAAGCTGAAGGATATTCCCATCATTATCGTGACGGCCCTTGGCGATTCCAATAAGCTGGCGGAGGCATTGGATGCTGGGGCTACAGACTACGTGGTGAAGCCGGTGAACAAGATCGAGCTTCTGGCCCGGATCCGGGTTGCCCTGCGGCTGCGGGCAGAGCTGAATTGGCATAAAGCCAAGGAGAGGGACATGTCCCTGGAGCTGGCACTGGCCAAGCAGGTGCAGGAGAGTGTCCTGAGCAAACCCTTCGAGAAGGAGAATCTGCGCATTGAAGCCGTTTATCAGCCGTCCATGGTTTTGGCCGGAGACTTCTACTTCTGGCAGCAGCTGGAGGATGGCAAATACGGCATTATTCTGCTGGACATGATGGGACACGGCATCTCGTCCTCTCTTATGTGTATGTATATCGCTTCGGCGCTTCAGGATGCCATGCAAAAGAATCCCGATCCCATTGAGGTGGTCAGTCTGCTGAACACCTACATGCTGCGTCTGCAGAACAAGGACAAGTGGGTGCGGTATTATTTCACTGCCATCTATTTGATTATGGATCCCCGTGCCCGCACCGTGGAATATGTGAACGCCGGGCACCCGGAGGGGCTTTTGCTGGCTGACGGCCAAGAGATGCACAGACTGCACTCAGGCGGATGTGCGGTAGGGTTCGATGACCCTATCCAGCTGGAGAAACGGACCATTCATTACAAGGAGCACATGAAGCTGCTGTTGTTTACGGACGGCTTTCTCGAAGCCTGCAGTTCTGATTGGGACACCTCCACGGACATGATTGCCGATTTGTTCCTCGCCCGGCCGGAGCTGAGTGCAGCGGGTTTGGCCGATGAGCTGATCGATGGTGGCAAATTGAATGAAAAACGCGATGATTATTGTCTTTTATCTATAGAGGCGGGCAAGCTAGCCTGAACATTCTAATTGTTTCCGAAAGAAGGGAGTATGGGCATGACCATACGCAATAAACTGCTCGCCGGCATGAGCATTCTGCTCATTGTAATGTTTTCCATCGCCGGCTTGGGAATGAACCGGTTGACCACGATGAACAAGGATATCGGGGCCACCTACGATGAAATGTATGCCAATGTAAAGGATAGCCAGAAGTTTCAGGTTATCACCAATGATATCGGCCGCAATCTGGTCAGCCTGCTGGTCAATAACCCCGTCATGACCCAGCGGGAAATTCTCGAGCGTCTGGCCGAGAATGACCGGGACATGCGCAAGCTGTTTGAGGATTCGCGGGCCAAGTATCAGGATGCCCAGCAATCCCAGGTGACGGAGGATGCGATTGAAGCCATCACCCGTTACTTGAACTATAAGGATACGATTGTGAATTATGTCATGAACAACCGGCTGGATGATGCAGTGCTGCTCCGCAGCTCCGAAGGCCTGAAGCTTCAGCAGGAGATCCAGGAAAAGAACGATGCATTGGGAGACTTCAACCAGAACCGGATGGACCTGGTGTTGAAGGAAGGGACCGAGGATAACCGCAAAACCCTCCAATACACCATCAGTCTGATGATTTTGGGTCTGGTGCTGGTCCTTATGATTACATATTGGATTATTCAAAGCATCTCCAAGGGCTTTAACCGGCTGTCCGCCCTGGTTCCCCGGACGGCCACGGATACTCTTGTTCCGGTAGAATTTACGGAGGACGGCGGCAAGGACGAAATCAGCGACGTAATCCGTTTATTCAACCGGCTGTTCCGGGATTTGTCCTTGCAGCGGGCGCGGGAGCAGGAATTTAACAAGAAGAATGAAGAGGAAGCCTGGCTGAAAACGCAGCTGAACAGCATCATGCTGATCCTTCAGGGGCGTACAGACCTGAAGGAGGTAGGGGAGCGTTTTGTACGTCAAATTGCCCCCTTGGTGGAGGCTGTCTACGGCGGATTCTACATCTCTGATTCAGAGCAGTCCAAACCCGGCATATTTACGCTTGTAGGAAGCTATGCCATACAGCCGGGGGCCATCCGCAATGTCTATCATCTGGGACAAGGCCTTGTGGGCCAATGCGCCGCGGACAACCGTTGGATCAGGCTCCAGGAGCGCTCCGACAACCCGGTCCGCATTGAGCTTTCGCCGGGAGAGCTGACCTTAAGCGAGGTGCTGATCATTCCCTTCGCCTATGAGGGGAATGTGATGGCCGTTCTGGAAATTGGCTCCGTCCATCCGTTTTCCCCGCTGCATGTAGCATTGCTTGAGCAGGTTACGCAAAATGTGGGAACGGTGCTTAACAGCATTATGGGACGCATCCGCGTGGAAGAGCTGCTCCGCACTTCGCAAATTCTCACAGAAGAATTGCAGACTCAATCCGAGGAGCTTCTAACCCAGTCCGATGAGCTCCGGGTGACCAACGAAAAGCTGGAGGAGCAGGCGGAAGCATTGCGCAAATCGGAGGAGCTGCTTCAGCAGCAGCAGGAGGAGCTCGCGGCAACCAACGAGGAGCTTACGCTGAAAACCACGCTCCTGGAGGAGCAGGTCCGCTTGGGGAGAGAGAAAAACATCGAAGTGGAACGGGCCAACAAGGTTCTGGAGCATCAGGCGGTGGAGCTGGAGCTTGCTTCCCGGTACAAGTCCGAGTTCCTGGCCAATATGTCCCATGAGCTGCGGACGCCCTTAAACAGTATGATGATCCTGTCTCTGATGCTCCAGGAAAACAGAGAGGGCAATCTGACGGAGAAGCAGCGGGAATATGCCGCTGCCATTCACGGGGCCGGCGGGGATTTGCTTCGGCTGATCAATGACGTCCTGGATTTGTCCAAGGTGGAGGCGGGCCATATGGAGATCCATGTGGAGCCTCTGGAGATTAAAGAGATTGTGCAGTATGTGGAAAGAAGCTTTATGCCGCTTTCCGTCCGCAAAGGGGTGGAACTCGTTATCCGTACAGGCGAGGATCTGCCGGAGGTAATCAATACCGACTCCCAGCGCCTGATGCAGATCATTGGAAACCTGATGTCCAATGCCTTCAAGTTTACCTCCGATGGCAAGGTTACCTTCCGGCTGGAGCTAAGCGACGGCATGTGGCTGTTTATGATCGAGGATACGGGCATCGGCATTCCCGAAAACCAGCAGGAGGAAATCTTCCAGGCATTCCGCCAGGCGGATGGAACCATCAGCCGCAATTTCGGCGGCACGGGGCTCGGTTTGTCTATCAGCCAGAAGCTGGCCAAAGCGCTGGGCGGCAATATAACCGTGACCAGCGGCATCGGCCAAGGAAGCACATTTATTCTGTGGGTTCCGCTGATTGCGCCTAATGCTTCGGGCAGCAAAAACATCTTCCATCCATTGGACCGCATCCAGGCACAGGATCAGATCGTCGCGGACAGCATGTTTATGCTGGACAGAGCGGCTCCGCAGGAGGCTGCTGTTTCGATTTCCGGAGAAGAGGATAATGACTCCGTAACAGACTCTTTTCTGCATAAGATTCTAATTGTGGATGATGACATCCGGAATGTCTTTGCATTGTCCGTGGCTCTGGAGGATGCAGGCCTGCAGGTGGTCTTTGCCGAAAACGGCGTGGATGCTCTGGAAATGCTGGCTGCGGAGCATCACGGCATTGATTTGGTGCTGATGGATATTATGATGCCGAGGATGGACGGATACGAAGCGATCCGGGAAATCCGGAAGATACCCGAATTAACCGATCTGCCGATTATTGCCGTCACGGCCAAGGCCATGAAGGAGGATCAGCAGAGGTGTATGGATGCCGGCGCATCGGATTATTTGACGAAGCCTATCGATATCAACCGGCTGCTGTCGCTGTTGAAGGTTTGGCTGCATAAGGAGGAATGAAGGTGGAACCCGCGTCCCCTGTTCAAATACTGCTGGTGGATGACCACCCCGAAAATCTGCTTGCCCTGGAGGCGGTGCTTTCCGATGAAAGCTACCAGCTGGTGAAGGCCTCCTCCGGACACGAGGCGCTGCGCAAGGTGCTTCAAGGCGACTTTGCCGTTATTGTACTGGATGTGCATATGCCCGATATGGACGGGCTGGAGACGGCTAAGTATATCAAGATGAGAGAGCGCTCCCGGGATACGCCCATCATCTTTATTACCGCTGCGGACCAGGACCCTGCGGTTTATTTTTCCGCGTATGCGCTGGGTGCTATTGATTATATCCGCAAGCCCTTTGTGCCGGAAATGCTGAAGTCCAAAATCGACGGTTTTGTCCGTCTGCACCGGTCTAATATGAAGCTGCAGCTGCAGAAGGAGCTGCTGCATCAGCAGACCATGGACTTGGAGAAGGCCAATATTGAGGTTCATGCCGCTTCCTTGGTGAAAACCCGCTTTTTGGCCACCATGAGCCATGAAATCCGTACCCCTCTGAACGGTGTCATCGGTGTTGCTGATCTTCTGCTCGGGACACAGCTGGATGATGAGCAGCGTATGTATGTGGAAACCATCAAAAGCAGCGGCGATTCGCTGCTCCGGATGCTTAACGATATTCTGGATTTTGCCAAAATGGAAACGGGCAAGCTGAATCTCTCCGATTCTCCCTTTGATCTCCATGCTACGGTGATGGAGACGATGGATTTGTTCCAGGCGAAGGCAAGGCTTAAGGGTGTTGAGCTGATACTGGACCTTTCCCCGGAGGTGGACAATCTGGTCAGCGGGGATGAGGCTAGGCTGCGACAGATTTTTATGAACCTTATCGGCAATGCAGTCAAGTTTACCAATAAGGGCTCGGTGTCTATCATTATGCGGCCGTATACTCCCGCGAAACCTTCCGCCGATACCTCCGCACCTGTCCAATGGGTGGAGTTTGAGATTACCGACACGGGAGAAGGCATTCCCCCGGGCCGGGAGGAGGAGCTGTTCCGCCCGTTCACCCAGCTGTCCCCGTATATGACCCGCAATCATGACGGGACAGGCCTGGGGCTGTCCATCTGTAAGCTTCTCGTGGAGCTGATGGGCGGGAATATCCGCTTTGAGCATGCTGCCTCCGGCCAAGGAGCCACCTTTATCTTTACGGTTTGCCTGATGGTTCCCCAAACGGGGACCTCTGTTTCGGACTCCATGTACACGGGTAATAGTCAAGTAAGAAGCGGTGGTTAAGGAAAACAAGCCTACGCTTCCCGCTCCCCGGATAAGCTGTACGGGGCGCCCGCATATTTAGGAGGGATTGTTATGAACTCCCGGGCTATGATGCAAAAGGTGATAACCGGCGTGTTGATCGCCCTGGTGCCGAAAATCGTATCTAAGCTTATGGAACCGCGTAAATCCAAAATCCGCTCCGGCGGGTCATAAGGAGGCGTTACCCATGACAATCAAATTGGTCCGAAATGAAGAGGAAGCCAATGATTTTATCCGTCAATTAACACAGGAAGGCTACCATACGGACAGTATTTATGCTTTGGCATATAACTCTGACCGTACCGACGCCATTGCGGAGAATACGGAAATCAACAAGGTGGGAATGACCGAGCAGGGTATTATCCAGACGGTTGCCAATATGTTCCGGTCCCGCGGGGATGAGCTGATTGCGAAGATGAGATCCCTGGGCGTATCGGAAACAGATGCAGCCCATTATGAACGGATGCTGGCTGCAGGTGACATCCTGGTGCTGACGTGGCCGGCTGAAATTGAGGCAGCTCCGCAGGATAGCGGGATTGAGAGTGAACGCCCGCCTGAAAAGGATAATGTCCTTACTCCGCCTGTGGTGAATCCGCTGCTGTTTGCCGGAAGCCCGGAGGACCGTCTCAGATAACCGAAGACAACCAACAGCAACGGCTGAACGCCAGAGAGGGTGAGCATCCATGACGGCAGGCTTAAAATTTATGTTGTCTGCCGGCGGGTTAGCTGCCTTGGCAGGAGGATGGATCGCGATTTATGCGGACATCCTTCCGCCTCTGCCGGAGCTTCGAACAGAGCAGGCTGCGATTTATGCCGCTCCGCCGCAGGCCTTCCCTGCGGTGGCAGTGGTGAATGAACCACCGCCTGCGGCCCCGGAGAAGAAGGAGCCACTCCGCCTGGCCTCCGTGGAAGGCATCCGGCTTGGAGACAGTATGATGGAGCTGATCCGCAAAAAAGGCCAGCCTCTCGCCATTCACTCCGATACCCGGCTAAGCGATTTGGAGGTTTATGATTACGGTGCTGTTGATGTGGCATTCCGCGGTGGCGATCTCCTTTATGTGGAGGTGTCGGCAGAAGCCGCAACTGTCAGCATTGACGGAATCCCGCATTCATTCGAGACGGCAGCGCTTCGGGAAGCGTTAGGCGAACCGGATTTTGATGCGGAGGATGGATGGGGCTACAAACGAGGATTCGGGGCAGTCAAGTTTTATACCGATCCGGCTACCGGCCAGATCCAATCCGTTCATTACTTCGATGCCGCAGGTATATAGCTGAAGCTTTCAGCTGTATACCTGCGGTTTTTTTGCGTCCGGTGAGAGGCCATAAAAAGAGCCGCCCCGTGAAGGACGGCCCGTATAGCCTTTGACTTTATTTCAGATAAGCCTTCAGCATCCAGATATGTTTCTCCACCTTGCCCTTCAGGCTGGTTAGCATGTCTGCTGTAGGATCATCCTTGTTCTCGTCCGCCAGCTCAATGCCATTGGAGAGCTCCTCAGCAATATACTCCAGGTCCTTACATGCGGATTCAACCATTTGGGTAGGATTTTCCTTGCCGGTGGCTTCCTTGATGGTGGCCAGCGACAAACATTCCTTCAGGGTGGAGGCAGGGGCGCCGTCCAGCGCCAGCATCCGCTCCGCCAGCTCGTCCAGATTCAGAGCGGCTTCATTGTAGAGCTGCTCGAATTTTTCATGAAGCGTAAAGAAGCTTTCGCCTGTCAGATACCAATGAAAATGATGCCACTTCATATAAAGGACGGTCCATTCGGCTACTTGTTTATTGAGGCTCTCCAACACCGGTTTGGAATCGGCGCGGGGGCCGGTTTTCATCATCACTTTTGCCATTGCAAATTCCTCCTTTTGATTGGCTTCATAAACCCTATGAACTCTATAAACCTATTAATTGGCATTGAAACAGAGAAGTTTTTTTGGGAAAATGAAAACAAGAGCGTTTCATCCTTCCGGCTTCGGGTTAAAAACTCACAGGAGGGATGCACATGATAATCCAGATAAGCGCAGCAGTTCTTACCGTAGCAGTAGTGGTGCTGATTGTAGCACTTGTCCGGACGCTGAAAGAAGCGCGGGCAGCTCTCAACAAAATCGGGATGCTGACGGATGAAACCCGCATTCAGCTCAATGCCTTGTCCGGTGAAGTGAAGGAAACCATTCAAGGCGTAAACGATGTAACCTACGATGTAAAAACCAAGATGGCGGAGCTGCACAGCGCATTCCAGACCATCGGCGAAATTGGCAGAATGGCTGCCGGCGCCACATTGACAATACGGCAAACCGCCGCTTCAGTCAGCAGAACACTTCGCCATAAGCTCGACGAACAGAAGGAAACGGCAGAGGCCACCAAATCTTCCTTGGCCGCATGGCTGTTGACTGCCGGCAAATTCGTCCAGAACTTAAACGGCTCCAAGCGTTCCGAGGATTCCAAGAGACTAACGGCTAGAACATGACGCAGGAGGGAATGAGTGTGAGCATGATCAAATCTTTTCGATTGGTAAAACATATGTCCGAGAATTCCGTCACCTTTGTTTTTATTGGGGAGTTCGACTTGTCCCGCGCATGCGAATTACAGGGGGAGTTGGACCCCTATCTTTATGAACCTGACCGCAAGCTGGTTTTTGACTTCAAGGATCTCCGCTACATTGACAGTACGGGCATCGGCATCATCCTGGTGGTGATCAAAGCGCGGGCTGAAATCAAGGCGGGCTTCGAAATCCGGAACATCCCGTCCCACATTAACCGACTGTTCGATATTGCCGGCATCAGCAAATTTCTCACCGATAACGCAGTGTAGAACTCATGAAAAGGAATGGTACTTCTATGAACGTACAAAAGGATAAAATAGTGATGTCCCTGCCGGCAAAATCGCAATACATAGAGGTTGTGCGCCTGGCTCTGTACGGGATTGCCGTACGGATGGGCTTCAACTTCGAGGATATTGAGGATTTGAAGGTTGCTGTAGGCGAGGCTTGCAACAATGCGGTCCTTCACGCCTATGCGGATGGGGAAGAAGGCATTATGAAGATTGTCTTCGAGGCCGCTCCCCGTTATCTTCGGATTATTGTGCAGGACGAAGGCCAGAGCTTCAATTCCTCCGAAGCCTGCAACCGTGTGCCTGTGACCATTACGGATAAGTCGCTGTCGGAAATGCATGCAGGCGGTTTGGGTCTGTATCTTATGCAAGCGTTGGTGGATGACGTGGAAATCCGCACAGAGGCTGGAACAGAAGTGATTCTGACCAAACTTCTGAATGGAAGCGGTGTGGTCATATGATCAGAAAACTGCCGGATGAAGAGGCTCCGATTGATGCGGAGGCACTTCTGTCCAGCTACCGGGAATCCGGAAGCAAAGATACGGCGGAAGTGCTTCTGAAGCATTATGAAGGTATGATCCGTATGGCGGCGGGACGTCTCTCGCGAAACCGCAAGGATATGTTCGAGGATTTGTTCCAAGTGGGGCAGATGTCCATGTTCCGCTTGTTCAACTCCTACGACCCGTCTTTTTCCATCCCCTTTGAAGCGTATGCGATGAAAAGCATTGTCGGACATATGAAGAATTATCTCCGGGACAAATCCTGGTACGTCCAGGTTCCCCGCCGGATAAAAGAGAAGGGACATGCCCTCCAGCAGGCGTTGGACGAGCTGTCCTTGAAGCTGGAGCGTTCGCCCCAGGTGGATGAAATCGCCGCTTATCTGGAGCTTTCAGAGGAAGAAACCATCCAGATTTTGGTGGGGTGGGATTGTTACCAATCCCTGTCTCTGGACACCCCTCTGTTCGCGGATGAAGCTGGCGCAACCCTGGCTGATATGATCCGTGAGGAGAGGGACGATTACCAGTCCTTAGAGGAGCGTCTCGATCTGGAGCAGGCGATGGAGCAGTTGAAGCCCGAGGAGCGTAAGGTGCTGCAGATGGCTTACACCGAGGGCAGGTCCCAACGGCATATTGCCGATGAGCTGGGGGTTTCCCAGATGAGCATCTCCCGTATCCAAAGAAGGGCCATGGACAAGCTCCGGCTGCTGCTGGCTGATCCTGAGCGGGAGTTGGAGAGCGGGTAGAGGCTGAATGATTCTCCCCGTATAAGCATGGATACAACAACCTCTTCTTGCCGAAAGGCAGGAGGAGGTTGTTTATTGGTATGTAAGACAATCAAATAAGACAATCAAAAAGCCGGGAGCGGACTCCCGGCTTGCTTTTGTGTTCTTAGTTAGTTAGCGCTGTGCCGGATCGGACACGAAACCATCCTTTTTCAGCTCGGAATTGGTTTTCATAGCGTCCATTTCCTTGCCCAGCTTTTTCATTTCCTCTTCATTCTGGGCCAGAGAGCTGTTATCGGATTCGTTCAGCTTCTCCTTGGCCTCCTCGGCATTGGCCTTGACGCTTTCCTTAGCATTCTCGGCTTCACTTTTGATGGTGCCGATAATGGTGTTGGCGGAGTCCTTCAAATCAGTCACCGTGCTTTTGAGGGAATCCACAGCGGACCCTGCCATATCCTTGGTTTCCTGAAGCTTGTTCAGGCCGGTTTCCTTGGCGGTTTCCGCCAGTCCGACGGCTTTCTCCTGAGCCATGCTCATCCACTCCGCAGAGCGTTCCTTGATTTTGGTCATATCCTCATTCAGTTTAGCTCGTGTATCTTTACCCGCGCGCGGGGCGAATAACAGACCGGCGGCGGCGCCGATAAGCCCACCTGCCAGCAGGCCCTTCAATAATCCAGTGCTTTTGGTTTGAGTCGCTTCCATGTTCATCTCTCCTTTCGCTTGGTTACCTTTTTATACCCGGAGGCTTAGATCCTGAAACCTTCTGGTGCCTGCTTGTGCTTGACAATCATTTCCTTTGGATATGCTATAATAAGGATTATACCCGTCACAACATTTCCATTTAAAAAGGAGAGTGTTACGCGATGAGAGACATGCTGCACCGTGCCGTATCCCTGGGTTTGGGGCTGGCTGTAGCCAGCAAGGAGCAAATCGAAAAAACCGTGGAGGAACTGGTCAAAAAAGGGGAGGTCAGCCGGGCGGAGTCCGGTGAATTCCTGGAGGAGCTTCTGAACAAAGGCAGCGAGGCTAAGGCCCGTATGGACCAGACCATCAACGACAAGGTACAAAGCATTCTGAAGGACAGAGGGATTGCGTCCCAGGATGAAGTGAAAGCCCTGGAGCGCAGAATTGCCGTGTTGGAGCTGGCCCTTGCCCGGTTGGAGAAGCAGGACGGAGAGAAGACCGAATAAAAGGCGGATAACGCCAAACTTTTAACAGGGAGGCGGGACCTTCATGAATGTCAGCAAGGGCTTCCGTCACTTGCACCGGTACAGAGAAATTGCTGTAGCCCTGGCGCGCAACGGCTTTGGCTATGTGGTCAGTGAGATGGGCTTTCCCGAAGCCATTCCCTTCATCGGGAACAAAGAGCGAAAGGATATCCATAAGAAAACCATCGGGGAACGGATCAGGCTGATGCTGGAGGAGTTGGGGCCTACCTTTGTTAAGCTGGGCCAGATCGCCAGCACCCGCCCTGATCTGGTTCCGGCCAGCATTATCTCCGAGCTGGTGCAGCTGCAGGATCAGGTGCCGCCATTTTCGTATGCTGATGCCGTGCGGATTGTGGAGGAGGAGCTGGGAGCCAGTCTGGGGGATTTGTTCATGGCATTCCCGGAAACGCCCATTGCGGCTGCCTCCATCGGCCAGGTTTATCATGCGGTGCTGAAGGACGGCACTCCGGCTGCGGTGAAGGTGCAGCGGCCGAATATCCAGCGTATTGTGGATACAGATCTGGATATCCTGGCGGAGTTTGCCCGTGTGGCCGAAGCCCGGCTGGAATGGGCAAGAAACTACCGTGTCCGCGATATGGTAGAGGAAATCTCCAAGGCTATCCGCGCGGAGCTGGATTATGCCGCGGAGGCCCGGCAGGCGGAGAAGTTCCAGCAGCAATGCCGGCAGCTTAAGGATGTGCTGGTCCCCGATATATACTGGGATTATACGACCCGGCGGGTTATGACCATGCAGTATATGGAGGGAATTTCCCTTTCGGACCGGGCAAGGCTGGACCGGGAGCAGATTGACAAGAAGGCGCTGGCCCGCCAGCTGACGGATCTTATTATCCACCAGATTCTGATTGAAGGTTTATTCCATGGTGATCCCCATCCCGGGAATATTCTGGTGCTGCCCGACGGCAAGCTGGCGCTGCTGGATTTCGGCTCGGTGGGCAAGCTGTCCCAGGATATGCGCAAGCAGTTCGCCTTTTTCGTCATCAGTCTCCGCAACCAAAGCACCAGTGGCATTATCCGGGCCATCTCCAGCATGGGGATTATCCCCGATGAGGTGGACATGGTCCTTCTCCGCGCCGATGTGGACGATATGCGGGAGAAATATTATGCCACTCCGTTAAGCCGGATCAGGCTGGGGGAAGCGGTGAATGACCTGTTTACCCTGGCGTTCCGCCACCGGATCCGCATTCCTTCGGAAATGACCATGCTGGGCAAGTCGCTGCTCACCTTGGAGGGAGTGGTGGTGTCCCTGG